>NZ_JTEV01000003.1 GCF_000786105.1 Bdellovibrio sp. ArHS | reverse complement strand
TTATAGGCTTGCGCCCATTTTTCATTTTCAAAGTAGTATTCCGCCAAGGCGAAGTGCGCTTCACCGACAAACGGCGAATTGGGATAGCCGCGAGTCAGCTGTTCGTAATATTGCGCCCCTTTTTTAACCTCACCCAACTCGAAGTAGTTGTAGCCCAGGAAGAAAAGCGCCTGACTGTTTTTTTCGTCGCGTGGGAAGTCTCTTTGGAACCACTCGTAAAGTTGCACCGCTTTTTTGTTGTATTCACGGGCATCGGCTGTATCCAGACGAGGTTTCTTTTTCGTTTTTCCGGCTTGGAATGCGCGAAGTTTCGCGTCGTATTCATCCTGTTTGCGTGAATCGATCAGGCTGGCTTTTTCAACGTAAAGTTCTGCCAGACGCAACCACAGCTCGCCGCGATTGGGACTGGTTTTGAATTTTTGCGTCAGCTTGTAAAGTTCCTGAATCTGTTGATCCAAAACGCGTTCGTATTGGGCCTGCTCACTGCTGGCACCTGAAGACTCGTGTTTCATGATCTCGGAAGAACGTGGTGGCTTGACTGACTCCAGGTTGTAAGAGCGAACACTTTCTTTAAAGCCTAAATTCGATGCGGGAAGAGACGTGTCTGTCTTCGACATTTGCACGCGCCCGCCCCGGCTGCTTTCGCTGGCTTGCGACAACAGTTCACCCACTGTCTTTTTCTTAACAGTCTTTGTCGTTTTGGTCGTGCTTTGCGCGGACACCGCAGAGCCAAAGCACAATGTGGTAATCAGACTCGGAATAAGAAGTTGATGCCTGTTGAATTTCATAAATTACTCGCAGCTTTGCTTGCCAAGATAGTGATAGTTTCCAACTTCATCGAGCCAGTATTCCCCTTGGAACGGATAATACTCGTATCCATTTTGGATATAGAATTGACGATCAATGTTTTCGTCGATTTGCTCGATATCTTTTCCAGAAATTTTCTTTTTAATGCTTTCTTTACGACCTGTGATCATTTCGTAGCGGATAAAACCGGCCTGTTCGTAAAGGTCGCGAAGTTCCACTCTCATGTTGAGTAGATGAGCCTTCACCATGTCGCCGACTGCAAACTTTGTGTTTTTACCGCGATTCGCAAGAATCTTCAAAGCGTATTGACCCAAAGGAGAAGCGCGGAAAGCAGAATTAGATTCAACCCGTGAGCGCTCCTGATTCAACTTTTCCAGGTAGTGCATAGAACGCTTGACGTCCCCTTGATCCAAAACATTGCGTAGAACAATGTAAGGCAGGCGAAGATTTGCACTCTTATCGGTGGTCTTCATGTAATGGGCCTTTTCTATTTCCGCATAGAAGGCACTGGCCTCATTCGTCGACTTTAAGAAGTCACCGATCTTAGAGCGCACGGGGCCATAAGTTTTTTCAAATAAACTCAAGACCTTTTCCATCTCGTCGTATTTGCAGATATAGAGATAGACGATTGCACGAAGAAGTAAACTCTCCGGCATATAAAAGTCTTCATAATATGCCGAATGGAGAGTTTGGAAATTACTTAAAGCAGAACGGAATCGAGCCGCACGGAGCATGGCCCAACTCTGTTCAAAAACTGCATCGTGCCACATGATCACATCGCGTGGCACCTGCGCATAAGCCTCGATCGAAGCTTCCCAATCCTGCTTTTGATACAAAGCACGAGCTAGGCCCATCTGGGCCGCCACTTTATTTGTATCAGTCACTGGAGCTTTTCTGCGAGCATCTAACATTTTATTGAAAGTTCCGATCGCCAGTGACGGCTGATTTTCTTCCAATTCAGCAAGGCCTTTGTTGTAAAGAGCCTGGAAGTAATAACTGCTTCCGTAACTGACTTTACCGAAAAGTTCCGCAGCTTGGCGGAATTCTCGGGCACGAAGTTTGATCTCTCCCAGACGATAGTTAATCATATCACGCAAATTGCTAGGGAAATCATTCAGGTCCACGCGAGAAATCGCGTAGTTCAAAATCGTGTCGTCACCCAATGTATCAGCCACGATAGAAAGCTTTTCGATAGCCATCTTCGCGTATTTCGGATGCTTTGTACGGATCACATCGACGAACTGGAAAGCCGCTGTTTGATTCAGCTTTAGCTCAATCAGCATTGTTCCCAAAATATATTTGATTTGAGGACGTTCCGCCGCAAGTTCGGGACGACGACTTAACGTAAACAAATTGTTGGCCGCCGCTTCGTACTGACCGCTTTGCGCCATTCGAAGCGCGTTGCTTAATTGATTTTTCAAAGTCGCTTCACGCGTATTGGAATTGTATAATGGCGCCGTCGCGCGCGCGCGCGGCTTGGTATTTTTTCTTTGCGCTGAACTTGTCAAAGGCACAGCCAAACTTGAGGCTATCAGGAGTAGTAATAATTTCTTCATCGGTAACTAGCCTCCGGAAAGAACCAACTCACACCCACGGTGAGGAAGAGGTTGTTAAATGAATTCGTTGAACCGTCGATACCGGTTGCATTAAAGAAATTCCAGCTGAAGTCCCAGCGAATCGCATAAGCTTTGCTCAGAGCAAAGATCTGTCCCGTCGCCAAGTGAATGGTTCCTGCATTTTCCCCGGCTTGTGTATTCGTAGTTCCGTAACCAGCTGACACGTAAAGATCGAAAGGAATGATCTTTTCGTTAAACCAGGTCATCTTGCCGTAAATCGGCACGTACATCACATCCACACCAAAATAGGACTTCGGATAAACCAGGTTCTCGGTCGAAACACCTTGAATATCACGAAGCTCTTCTGTGGACTGGCGGTCGGAACTGGTTAAACCGAAGTAATTGAGTTCAACACCCCAGGTTTCTGTCAGGAAGTAACTGGCTTTCGCCACGCCTCCGAAAGTCAGAAAGAAGGGATCATTAGTGACCGTCGTCAAACCACCGAAAAGCTGAAAACGACCGGTCTTAGGAAGAAAGCGCCTTTGAATGACGGAAACTTCTTGGAAAGGAGACAGCGTACCCAGGCCTGAAAAATCGGTCAGAGTATTGTCACGCGGAGAGGTTTCAGAATATCCCGGAGCCGAGTTCGAAATCGGGTTCTGCTTCGGAGCGGATCTGTCGATCTCAAGCTCAATCACATCAAGTTCATCGGCTTCAACCGACTGCGCATACACCCCGCCCGGAAGGATCAGGGAGAGGAGCAAAATCACTTTCGTCAAATTCTTATGCAACATCTGCTAACTCCTCTTAAAACAAGTACGACAAACCCACATCAAGGTTCGTCGTTAATGTTACGCGCTCTTCGAAGTCCGAGTAATCAGGAACGGGCTCGTTGGGTTTTAAATGTCCTGCTAAGAACGGTACCGGCGCCTGATTGGCATAAAGTCGAAGGTCAAATCTTAGCGACCAATTTTTGGTAAAATAGAACTTTTGCCCCAGACCGAGGGCTACAGCGGGATAAGTCTTGTGAACATACTTCACGACACCCGCTGAAGCGGATCCATAGAGAAGGGTGTTTAAAACAAGAGATTTGGAAAGACTCATTTTACCGTAAAACGCCTTGAGATTATAATCGAGCATCGCCGTCAGCTCTGGCGAAGGCGCCCGGTCAAACTTCAGGTTGAATTCCTGATCCAACTGATTCGCATAGCTGGAAAGACCCGCGAAATTCTTAGCTAACAAAAGCCCCCAAGCACTGGATTCACTGGTGTTGTAGTAAATGCCCAGACCCAACTTGCTGACGTTCGCAATCGGTTCCGTCATCGCATAGCCATAAAAAACATCGGCCTCGAATCGACTTTGAGTGACGACATTGCGATTCTTCACACTGACCGGTTTATCGAAAACAGGCAGCACAGATTCTTGCGCCAGTTCTTCTGGCGGTAGCTCAATCACTTCCGCAGCAAAGGCCGCCTTATGAAGTAGCAAGGCAAGAACAATTATCGCGACGGCTTTGAAACCATTTTTCAGCATGAATACCTACCTAGAGGAAAAGGCCCCATATTTATAGATGTAATCACAAACTTCTCGAACAGCCCCACATCCACCGGGTCTGCGAGTCACGTAATCAGCAATTTCCAAAACTTCATCAACAGCTTCCGGAACCGTGGCGCCGAAAGCGACTGCCTGCAAAAGTGGAATGTCGAAAATGTCATCCCCGACATAAGCCATTTCCTCAGGATTCAATCCCGATTCTTTTTGCAATTGTAAGAAAGAGGGTTCTTTGTCGAGAGCCCCCTCGAATAGAAAATGAATTCCCAGGGATTTCACGCGGGCGCGAATATCTTCCGCTTTACTGCCGGTGATGACCGCGACTTTATAGCCCGCCTCCATGATGCGTTTTATACCCACGCCATCACGAACAGAATAAAAACGGCGCCATTCTTTGCCGTCAAACCACATGCGAGTGTCCGTTAAAACGCCATCCACATCGAGGACCAACATCTTGATATTTTTCAGTTTTGATATTTCTAGTGTCACAGAATCATTGTTGAAAATTATAGACAAGGCGGCAAGTGCCCTACCTTGATACAGGACTTAGGGACGTGACAACCTCCCGACGTTAGTCCTGCTAGCTCCTTTACAAACCTAAAGATCGGGAATGTTCCTGGTCGGCGCTCAACCATGATTGCAGATGTGCTGGCACGGCCGGTGAACTCACTTCCAGATTCAAAGCTTTCAAAAGATCTTGAGGAGCCACCAAGCCTCCCTTTTTTGCAAGAAAGCGAGCGCGAATCATTCCCACTGCCATCACTTCTCCCCGACTGGTAAACTTATGCTCAAGATAAAGGTACTTTTCATCCCAGGCTATCAGGCGCGTACGCAGTTCAAATTTTTGGAAAGGCTGCAAAGATCTGCGAAAACGGATGGTTTCGGAAGCCACCACGGGATACCAGCCATTCGCCGAAATTATTTTGGCGGCACCTGCCCGAATCATATAGTCCACGCGGGCCAAGTCCTGCAGGGAAAGATAAACACCATTATTCATATGCATAAGAACGTCGAGATCGGTGGGCCACACTCGGAAAGGCGTCGCACATTCGTCCATGATTCCGACTGTCTTACGAAAGCGGGAAAATAAAAAGATATGCATCAAACGAAAGAACAAATTCATACTCACCTCACCAAAGGGTCCACAGCCGTATAGAGACGCCGTTTGGACTCCTGAAATGAATTTGACTCAAGGGCTTAAGAGTGGTCAAGTGAGCCTTATAAACCCTGGACGAGGTGTTCATGAAAAATCGTTGGCTGTTATTGGCGACAATCCCGCTGCTTCTTATCTCATGTACAAAAAAAGAAGACACCTCACTCCGTACTCAACCCATCCCCTCAGAACTTGTTGTGGGTACAGATGCGGCCTATGCCCCTTTTGAAAGTGAAAACGCAGATAAATCTGTCGAGGGCTTTGACATCGACATCATTCACGCCGTGGCTGACAGAGCGGGATTCAAGATAAAAATCGTGAATACGCCGTGGGAAGGTCTGTTTAGTCAGTTGGCTTCCGGCGACCGGGATATTCTTATTTCCGCGATCACCATCAACAGTGAAAGAAAAAAAGTGATGGATTTTTCGGAACCTTACTTCGAAGCCGTGCAACTGATTGCCCTGCCCGTAAAGTCTAAGGTCACCAAATTCGTCGAACTGAAAGATCTCAAGGTCGGGGTTCAAACTGGAACAACGGGGGATGAGGTCATAAGTGACCTTCTGGGTAAAACCAATCCGAATATCAAACGTTTCGAAGGGACGCCTTTGGCGCTGCAAGAACTTGTAAACGGTGGCGTCGACGCTGTCGTCGCAGATAACGGTGTGATCGACAACTTCCTGGCAAATAACGCCAAGACTTTTAAAACTGTCGCAGACCCTAGCTTTTCAAAAGAACATTACGGGATTGCTGTAAAAAAAGGGAACTCCGAGCTTTTAAAGAAAATCAATGACGCCCTTCAGGCGCTTAAAAAAGACGGAACCTACCAGAAAATCCATAGCAAGTATTTCGGAAAGAAGTAAGTCATGTTCGCATGGTTTCGTACCGATATTATCGTCGAATACATGCCGCTCTTCCTAAGAGGTCTTTGGACGACCCTGGCCTTAACTGCGATCGGAATTTTTTTTGGAACGATTCTGGGTTTGCTGCTCGGAATGGGGAAGATCGCCCAGGCCGAACACGGTCCTTGGCGCTGGCCGCTTAGACTTTTTATTAAAACTCCTTCGCAAATTTACATCTCGTTTTTTCGCGGGACGCCTCTTTTCGTGCAAATTCTTCTGATTCATTTCGCCTTGGTTCCTCTGCTTATTCACCCCGATTCAGGGCTTCTTTTCAGCGGCGACACGGCTCTGTACCTGAAACGGGAGCACGGAGCCTTACTGTCAGGGGCATTGGCCCTCAGTTTAAACTCTGCCGCCTACATTGCCGAAATCTTCCGGGCAGGGATTCAATCTATTGATCGCGGACAAACGGAAGCCGCTAGATCGTTGGGTCTGAATTACTATCAAACCATGAAGCACATAGTGATTCCTCAGGCGTTTCGTCGCATGCTTCCGCCTTTAGGCAACGAAGCCATCACCCTGTTAAAAGATTCATCTTTAGTGTCGGCTATCGGTTTGGCTGAACTGTCCTATGCCGCAAGAACTGCGGCTGGCGCCTATGCTCGCTATTGGGAGCCTTATCTTTTTATCTCCTTGATCTATTTGATTATCACCATGGGCATGTCTTATATTGTCCACCGTCTTGAAAGAAAGTATCAATCTGCATGATTCAGGTGAAACGGCTGCAAAAATATTTTGGCGATCGTCAGGTACTGAAAAATGTCAGCTGCGAAATCAAAGATAACGAAGTCGTGTGTATCATCGGCCCTTCGGGCTCGGGTAAAAGTACTTTTCTTCGCTGCCTCAATGCACTGGAAAGCGCTCAAGGGGGAACTATTCAAGTCGATGATTTTGAGGTTACCGATCCCCAAACCGATTTGAACAAACTTCGCACCTATGCGGGAATGGTTTTTCAGCGCTTCAACTTATTTCCCCATATGACGGTGCTGGAAAACATCTGTCTATCTCCGATGGAGGTGAAAAAGACTTCACGCGAGGAAACCGCACAAAAAGCGCGTGAACTTCTAAAGCGCGTCGGCTTAAGTGAAAAAGAAAATGCGTTTCCCCAACAGCTTTCTGGAGGACAACAACAACGTGTCGCCATCGCTCGCGCTTTGGCGATGGAACCGCAAGTGCTCTTATTTGATGAACCAACCTCGGCCCTAGATCCCGAGATGGTCGGCGAAGTTTTGGACGTGATCAAAGCTTTGGCCCATAGCGGACGGACGCTGATCGTTGTCACTCACGAAATGGGCTTTGCTAAACAGGTCGCAGACCGTGTTTTCTTTATGGACGACGGACAAATTCTTGAAGAGGGCTCCCCTAAAGATCTTTTTGAAAATCCACAAAACGAACGGACCAAATTTTTTCTGAGCAAAATTCTTAAATAACTTTGCCCATTCACTTCGAAGAGTTCAAAGATTTCGAAGATCTCAGAATCAGATAAAGTATACTGATGAAGCCAAGCACCCCGAAACCGAGAACGTAAACTGCGCGCGGAAAAAAGAAAAGAAGCGCCACAGACACCGTCGTAGCCAGAACAGGAATTAGGGGCAGTCGGCCTAGAGACAAAGGAACTTTAAAGGGCCGGTTTTTTTTCGGCGCGGTAAAGCGCAAGTGAATTAAAGACAGATTGATGATGCTAAAAGCAATCATCGTCGCAAACGAAGACGCACTGGCGACGACCTCAATTCCGCCGGAAGGCAAGAGCGCCATTGCCAGAACAAACACAGCTATCGCACCTGTCCAAGGTGTGTCCCGCCGAGGTGAAAGCTTGGCAAAAACTGCTGGCAAATCTTTTTCTCGCGCCATACTGAAAATGATTCGACTGGTGGAAATCATCGAGATCAAAACTGTGTTTGCCGTTGAAAATAAAGCGATGCCTCCCAAGGCCTTGGGAACCCAGGTGGCCGCATTTTTCGTCAAATCACTCAAGGGCGCATTACTAAGCCCCAGTTCTTCGGGCGTTCCCAGCGCTAACGCAGCCAAACTGACCAACAGGTAAAGGGCCGTGGAGACAAGAAGGCTGATGATGATGCCTTTGGGTAAATCTTTTTCGGGAGTCTTGGACTCTTCGACCAAGTTCACAATATTTTCAAAACCGAAATAAGCAAAAATCACCAGCGCCGCGCCGGAAACAATCGTGCCTTCCCATTTTACATTTGAAAGAGCTTCGCCAAAGCTTGGAGATTGCACCCCGATCCAAACAAAGATGAGCAACCCCAGAATTTCGATCAATGTGAAGACGACATTCACCCAACTGGATTCCTTGATTCCCAGAATATTGATGGAGGTAAAAACTCCCAAAAGCAATAATGCCGTTAAAAACTGCGGCATTTGAAAAAACTGATGAAGATAACCGGAAAATGCGATGGCCACGGTGGTGGCCGTGCTGAAGCCAGCAAATATCATTAACGAGCCACAGAGCATCGCCAGATAAGGCCACTGGGGAAATATATTTTTTAAATAGATGTATTCTCCGCCTGTCTTCGGAAACATGGTGGCAAGTTCTGCGTACGACAGCGCCGTCATCGAGGCGCACAAAGCGGCCAACAGGAAGCTCAACCACAAACCATTTCCGGCGATTCCGCCCGCCTTGCCAATCACCGAATAGATCCCCGCGCCCAGAATCATACCCGTTCCGTAAAAAGTCAGATGCATCAAGCTGAGTGATTTCTTCATAAAACCACCGTAGCATACGAGGCCTGGAAAAACGAGTTCTACTCGAAGGACCGCATTTGCCAAGTGCCATTTTATTGGACCCCGGTCGTCATCTCTTGACCGGAAAGTTCGCCCGCGCAAAGGTGTTTAAATGACATCATACAACGCGCTTATTGAAAAATCGAAGAGCTGGCTTACGAATGACGTGTACCCACTGTGGTCCACCACGGGAATTGATAAATCGAAGGGCGGCTTTATCGAGAACATCTCGTTTGATGGTTCCCCCATGGATGTTCCCCGCCGTTCCATGGTGCAAGCGCGACAAATGTATTCTTTTGTTACCGGAGCCAATCTAGGGGTTTGTGACAAACCTCTTGCTCATTCTCTTGTGGAAATGGGCGGACGTTATCTGATGGCTAACTATTCAGCTTCGTCTGGCGCATTTATTCATTCTATTAATTTGGATGGCTCACCGAAAAGTTCCAACCCGGATCTATATACGGAAGCCTTCGCTCTTTTCGCTTTAGCACAAGCCTATATCGTGAATCCTCGTCCGGAAATCAAAGAACGCGCAAAAGCTTTGGTAAAGTATCTGCATCGTGAACGCGCAGTCTCTGGCGGAGGTTTCACGGAAATGGACGAGAAGGGCACTTTGTCCTATAAGTCCAATCCACACATGCACATGTTCGAATCGGCAATTGCCTGGATGCAAATCGACAAAGATGCCGAATGGAAAGAGCTGGGTCAAAACATCATCTCTTTATGTTTGAATAAGTTCATCGATCCTGAATCTGGAGTTCTTGGCGAGTATTTTGATAAAGATTGGAATCACTTGCGTGAAAAAGATCTTTTCATCTACGAGCCGGGCCACCAATATGAATGGGCTTGGCTGATGTCTTTGTATGAGGGTTTGACTGGGCAAGATTTGCAGTCAGTTCGTCACAACCTGTTCTTACTGGCGGAAAAACACGGCACTTCACGCACGCGCAAAGTCGTCTTTGACGAAATGTGGAGCAACTACACTCCCAAAACCTTGTCGTCCCGTTTCTGGCCTCAATGCGAAAGAATCAAAGCGGCATGTCGTCTGGGAACAGAAGTCGCTGCTGATAAAAAAGACATCTACGCCCACGCCGCAGATGAGGCGATGGAAACTCTGTTCAAGTTTTTCCAAACACCTCTGCGTGGAACCTGGTATGACATGCTTTCAGATAAAGACGAATTCAGTGGCACTTTTGCCAAGGCCAGTTCGCTGTATCACATTGTCAATGCTATGGAAGAATACATCAACCTGCGACCCCGTCTGTAGGGATCAACGAACTTTTGCTTTCAACAAGTCTTGAACATGAAGGATTCCGACCGGCTTTTTAGGAGTGGCGGAATCTTTATCCAGTACAAAAAGCATGTTGATCTGAAACTGCTCCATAACGAATAACGCTTTTTCGGCAAATTCGTTCGCGTCGATGGTTCGCGGACTTGTCGTCATCAAATCTTTGGCGGTTCCCGTCAAAGGGTCATCGCTCTTTTCAAGACGGCGACGAATCTGACCATCGGTAATGACTCCGACCAAATCGCCTTTTTCATCCACGACGCCGGCGGCACCGCGAACATCTTTATGAGTCATGGCCGAAAACACCTGGCGCAAAGGAGCATCCAGTCCCACCGTGGGCAACGCTTCGCCAAAATGCATGACATCGCTGACTCGCGTGAGCAAACGATATCCCAAACTTCCTCCGGGATGAAACTCTGCAAAGTCCTGCGAACTGAAGCCTTTTTCTGTCATAACTGCCATCGCCACAGCGTCACCCATGGCCAAAGTGGCCGTACTACTTGCGGTCGGCGCTAGATTTAAAGGACAGGCTTCTTCCGAAACATAGACATTCAAAGTGACCTGAGCGGCCTTTGCCAAAGAAGAACCTGGTTTCCCTGTGAGAGCGATCATTGGAATGGATTTTCTTGCGACATATTTAAGAATGCCCGTAAATTCGGGAGATTCTCCGCCATAGGAAATAGCGATGACGACGTCTTTGCTTTCGACAATGCCCAGGTCACCGTGTGAACTTTCCGCGGGATGAAGGAAAACCGCGGGAGTTCCCGTGGAAGAAAAAGTGCTCGCAAGCTTGCGGGCGATCTGTCCTGACTTTCCCATTCCCGTCAATATCAGTTTGCCCTGACAGTCTTTGATCATCTGCACAGCTTTTTCGAAATCAACACCGATGCGATCGCGCAAACCCAAGATGGCTTGCGCTTCCACTTCCAAAACCTTAAGACCTTGCTGAACTACCTTAGACATTGCCAAGACCTCTCTTACTTCTTCTTCAAACTCGCTTTTACGAAATGCACAAACAAAGGATGCGGTTCCAACGGTTTGGATTTAAATTCCGGGTGATATTGCACCCCAATGAACCATGGATGATCCGGAAGCTCGACGATTTCGACCAGGTCTCGCTCTTTGCAGATTCCCGAAGCGATCATTCCATTTTTTTCGAAAAGAGCTTTGTATTTGTTGTTAAACTCAAAACGGTGGCGGTGACGTTCCATGATGTTTGACGCCTTATAAACAGAATGCGCGCGCGTACCGGATACAAGATGACATGGGAAAGCGCCTAAGCGCATCGTTCCACCTTTGTTGACGATGCCTCGCTGCTCAACCATCGTGTCGATGACGAAGTTACCACTGCGTTTTGTTTCCGCGTGAAATTCGCGGCTGGTCGCATCTTTAATGCCACAAACATTGCGCGCGAACTCGATCGCTGAAAGCTGCATACCAAAACAGATTCCGAAGAAGGGAATTCTTTTTTCACGGGCATATTTAATCGCCGTGATCTTTCCCTCAACGCCACGAGTCCCAAAACCACCGGGGACAAGAATACCATCCACTTTCCCTAAGAGCTGATGCACGGTTTTGTCGGTCACTTTTTCAGAATCAACGTAGATGATTTCAACACGCGAGTTATTAGCAATACCACCGTGAACCAGGGCTTCGTGCAAAGATTTGTAGGATTCTTTTAAATCCACATATTTTCCCACCACACCGATTTTCACCGTGTGCGCCGGATTGCTCAAAACCTTCACCAGATTTTGCCAGCCTTTAAGAGTAGGCTTGGACGAACCCAACCCCAACCTTGCCACAATCAATTCATCCAATTTTTCACGATGCAAAGCCAACGGAACTTCATAAATGAAGCGGCTGTCCTGAGCGGCAATAACGTTTTCTGACTTCACTGAACAGAAAAGACCGATCTTCCCTTTTAAATTGTCATCAATCACTTTTTCACTGCGACAAACCAAGAAGTCGGGTTGCAGACCGATTTCACGAAGTTCTTTGACGGAATGTTGGGTCGGCTTTGATTTTAATTCCCCGGCTGCTGCTATGTAAGGAACATACGTCACATGTACCAGCACAGAGTTTTCCTGGCCGACATCCAGGCGCATCTGACGGATGGCTTCTAAGAATGGCTGACCTTCGATATCCCCGACGGTCCCACCGATTTCGACCAGGATGATTTCACTGCCCTGAGCCGCTTCGTAGATACGTGCTTTGATTTCTTCCGTGATGTGCGGAATGACCTGCACCGTTCCGCCCAAGTAATCACCACGACGTTCGCGTGCTAGGACCGTGTCATAAATCTGGCCTGTGGAAACTGAGTTTGTTCTGTTCATCACCGCAGATGTGAAACGTTCGTAGTGGCCCAAATCCAGGTCCGTCTCGGCCCCGTCCTCGGTGACATAGACTTCCCCATGTTGAAAAGGAGACATCGTGCCCGGATCCACGTTCAAATAAGGATCAAATTTCATGATCGTCACACGGTGGCCACGGGCTTCCAGCAAAGAGCCTAAGCTTGCCGCCGTCAGTCCTTTACCAATCGAGGAAACTACGCCCCCGGTGACAAAGATGAATTTTTGTTTCAAAGCTTTTTTAGTCGACTTCGCGGTCGACACCTTCGTGGTTTTCTTTTTCGCCATTTTGTCTCCTGACGATTATAGCATTTTTGCGAGTCGCGCTAAATCTTCGGGAGTATCCACCCCGACGAGAGCTTCCTTGACCCGGATAACTTTGATTTTTGCACCTAAATACAACGCTCTTAACTGCTCCAGGCTTTCGGCATTTTCGATGAAAGCCGGAGGAGCTGCGCAGAACGTTTTTAAAAATTTTTTCGTGTAAGCATACATTCCTATATGCTTCATACAGCCGTCCAAAGAACCCATGTCTTTGGCAGACTTTCGCGAGTAAGGCATGGCATAACGGCTGAAATAAAGAGCCTCGTCATTTTTATTCAGAACGACCTTCACGGCATTCATCGAGTGCAGCTCTTCCTCACTGATCGGATGCGCCAGTGTTGCCATGTCCAGATTTTTATCCTCAAGGAATACCTGAGCCAGTTTATCAATCAATTCACCGGTCACTTGAGGTTCGTCACCTTGGATGTTCACAACGATATCACATTCGATATTTTGAACGGCTGCATTGATACGATCACTGCCGGTAGGAAGTTCACTGGCCGTCATCACGACTTTGACCCCTGCGGCCTCGGCGGCGGCTTTGATACCTTCGTGATCTGTAGCTACGATAAGCTCACTGATCAGCTTAGACTTTTTGGCGCCTTCAATCGTCCACTGGATCAGAGGTCGACCTTTCAACAGCTCCAGAGGTTTTCCGGGGAAGCGGGTCGATCCGTATCGAGCGGGAATGACGCCAACAATCTTCATGGTTTCACCCAGTTTTCGTACATGTATTCCTCGACCGCGTCTTGGCCTTCTTTTTTTAGAGAGGACACGGCAAAGACGGCGCTCAGGCCTGACATTTTTTTCACTTTGGCCACAGCTTGATTGATGTGGTTGCGAGTCATTTTATCTGCCTTCGTCAAAGCCACGGCCATAGGAAATCCACGGCGATCAGAAAACTTTTTTAGAAGCTCTTCATCCGCGGTCCAATCGCGGCGAATATCCATCACCAACAACAGCCCCACTAGATTTTCCCGAGTCATCAGATACGTCTCGATCATCGCATGCCACTCTTCAATTTCACTGTTAGAGCGAGCCGCGAAACCATAACCCGGCATATCGGTCAGGATGTAGGAATCTTCCATGTTGAAGAAATTCAAAAGACGAGTTTTACCCGGCGTTGAACTCACCTTCGCGACTTTTCCTTTTGCCAGCGCATTTATGAAAGAGGACTTTCCGGCGTTGGAGCGACCGGCGATAGCAACTTCAGCTTTATTATGTAAGGGATAATCTTTTGCCAGGACGGCACTTTTGATGAATTCAATCGTTTTTGGCATAGCTAAGGCTATCAGAGCTCGGCCTTTTTCTCAATTCTGAGAAGGGGGTCCCTCCCTCAATAATCTGGTGAGTCGAAACACCTCTAACCCCATTTAATTCGTTTTAAGCCAGGCGAAGCTCTTGAAGTAGGGCCCTGCCATAACAGGAGGCACAAATGCATCAACCTTTTCTAAAAGTACTCGATGAAAATTCAAGATCCCTTCCCCTGGGCGAGTTCATGACTCTGGGGAAAGACCCTCAATGTCAGATTCCCCTTAATGCCGATCAGATTTCAGATCGCCATGCCCGTCTTGAAAAAAAAGACTCGTATTATCTTATCCGCGATCTGCGCTCAGCCACCGGCACTTATGTCAATGATGCTCGGGTTGTCGAGGCAGTTCTTCAAGATGGCGACATCATCCGTCTTGGCAAAATGGAATTTATCTTCAAAGAAAAAGTCGAGACAGGCGCAGCCTTCCCCCTTTCCAGTCGCAACGAAGTCTGGAACGAAGAATTAAAAACCTTGGGCAACGTCGCCAAAACCGATTTTCCCGTTTTGGTTTTGGGTCCGTCGGGAACAGGAAAAGACGTTATCGCTCAGGCTTTGCATGAAACCAGTGAGCGCCGTCGTGGTCCCTTTGTCAGCGTCAACTGCAGTGCCTTAAGTGAAACTTTGATTGAGAGCGAACTTTTCGGGCACATCAAAGGCTCTTTCACAGGGGCCATCAGTGACCGCAAAGGAGCGTTTGAAGCAGCTCGCTGTGGCACTTTGTTCCTGGACGAAATCGGTGACCTGTCTTACAGCTTGCAAGCCAAACTTCTTCGTGCGCTGGAAAACAACGAAATTCGCCCTGTCGGCGCTGATCGCAATATCAAAACGGACGTGCGTATCATCGCCGCCACCCATCAAAATCTAGGCGAAAAAATTCGTGAAGGGGCTTTCCGTTCTGACCTGTATTTCCGTCTAAATGTCATCACGGTCAGCCCGCCTGCACTGCAATTTCGGATGGAGGATTTCGAGGAGCTTCTGTACAACTTCGCCCGCAAAATGCGCGTGCGTTTTTCTTTCGGCGCTATCGCCCGCTTAAAAAAACACACCTGGCCCGGAAATATCCGTGAACTTAAAAATCTGGTCAGTCGTGCGGCGGCTTTATATCCCCGCGAACACATCATGGAAAGTCATATTGAAAAACTTTTGGATCGCACATTTTTAGAGCCAAATGAAAGACCGGTTAACGATATTCCGGTGATTAAGGAGATCGAAAAGCAGATGATTATTAAAAGACTGACAGCAAATCGCGGCAATCAGCGTCGTACCGCGCAGGATCTGGGAATGCCGAAAAGCACTCTTCACGATAGACTGAAATACTACAACATCGATATCACAAATTTTAAGGCTTTATAATCGCGGTTTTGATGAAGATCCTGCGCACGTAACCTTTCGTCAGGATCTTATTCACCTCTTTGCGCAATCGTTCGCAAAGAAGTTGTTTTCCCTCCCCTGAGGCTGCCTGATCGTAGGTCGTTTCTTCGATCGTTCTCAGGAACAAATCTTCCACTTCAGGTTCACGGTCTTTGATTTCAACAACGACTTCAGAGGCCGTGCCTTCCACATAGAATTCAAAGGCACCCATTGGGTTGGGCCCGGATTCAGAGGAGCGCTTGAGATTCACGACCATTTTTTTCATCAGAAGAATATTCTGGGCCGTGCGCGTGGAATCATAAAACGATTCCATTTCGGCCTTGGGATCATAGTGATATTTGCTCTGAGCCCATTCTGAAAAAGAACCGATGAATAATTCCTGTTCATGTGGAATCAAACCTTTGGTCACCGTCCGATAAATTAAAAATGCGGAAACTCCGGTCACTAAAATTAAGCCGACAAAAGCCAACTTCTTAACTAAGCTAAACTGTTTGAAGGCCGCCAAACCGGTTCCTATCCCGGCTTGCATCCCCTTCGCTTTCTTCTTGGACCAGGCCAAAAAAGAAGGCCCTGCATTTTTTAGATTCTGAATCGCCTGCTCTTTCCACTTAATCCAACTTAAGCGAAGAACGGTGCGTTTCATTTTAATTCGGTAGGAAATTTTCGGCAGGAAAGGAAGAAGCTTGAAGACTTTTTGCCGCAGGCCTGTGGACCGCTGCCAAAGTTTTATTTCTTCTTCCAGAGTGTATTCGAGTTCAACACCCTCTTCATAAATTGCATTTAAAGGATCGTCGGGACCGATTTCGCCCAAGGCTTTTGCAAACTCGGGATCTTCGTTGGCAATAATTTCATCTAAGGAATCCAGAGATAGGACGTCCTCTGCTTCCCCTTCGGGAGCATTGTCCTTTTTTTCATCCTCAACTTTGGTCGTGCTTTCGTTATCTGCCAAGCCCCACTCCCAAGACGATTGTAAGAAAAGAACCAAATACGTCGCAAGAACAATTTATAAACAGAAGGGCATCGGCTAGCATAAAGTTCTAGGAGACCTTACATGAAGTCTGTTTTGCTTCTGATTTCGCTTGTTTTAGTCGCAGGATGCACCCATTTTCAACGTTCGACCGACAGCGGTTACGGCAATACGACAAACCGATACGAGGAAGGATCCGACAATTCCAGCTCTCTTGACCGAGACACCCGAAAAACCGCGTATGAAATGGGCAAAGATCCCGCGGCTCTGACTTCGCGAGATTTGCAAGATATTCGCACGCGTCAGAAAGTCCGCGAGTTGGAGCGATCCTTAGGCTCAAAAAAAGAGCGCGAACAGTACTCGAAAATTCTTCCGTGGTTGAAGAACGATGACGAAAAAGTGGCTTTTCTATCAGTCCCTTCGATTGAAGGCCGCCAACAGTGGATCAACCGCAAAGATATTTGGAGCCGCAGCCAAGCGCCTCAACAGGAAATGAAGGACCTGGTAGAAACGCAGGACATTGCGGTGGGCATGCCACAAGAATATGTACGCCGCTCGTGGGGCGAGCCTCTGGCGGTGGAAGTATCAGGAAATCCGATCTACAAAAATGAACGCTGGAAGTATCAACGACATGTTTCGACCTCATCGGGATTCCGTCAGGAGACCCGCTATGTTTACTTCGAGGGCGGACGAGTTGTTGGGTGGGAGACGGAGTAGTTTCTTCCTTGGGGAGGGGCTTTGGGCTTACTTCCCTTTCGCTCGGACAGTCCTCGCTCTTTTTTTTCCTTCTTGGCTGCCGCTGGAATTTTGGGGTTCGCTGCGGAACTCGCTACAGGGAAGTAAGCCCAAAGCCCCTCCCCAAGCACGAAGCTCTCGCTCCGGCTCCATGTGTTTGGGGGAGCTGAGCTTTCGCGATGGTTTTTTAAATATTGTTCGAAGCGCCTCAGAGCGCGACCCGTTTCAGACTAAAAAACAGGCACACTAGCGCTGATCAAAAAGGTCCAGCTGCGAGGCGGAGGGTTTTTTCCGAAGCGGAGGCGTGCTGGAGGCACGTCGGAGCGCAGGAAAAGGCCCTCCAACGAAGTCAGATGGGCCTTTTTCATCAGCGCGGGTCAGTGGGCTTCGTCCCAGTTATTTCCTATGGCATAATTCACTTTTAGAGGGACCTTAAGCGTCGCCACATTTTCCATGATCTTCACTAGTTCCGGTGAATACTTTGTCAGATCTTCTTCGGTGCCCTCGAAGATCAATTCGTCATGCACTTGCAAGAGCATTCTTACTGGGACTTTTTCGAAGACTTCGATCATCGCTTTTTTAACCAGATCGCTGGCTGTTCCCTGGATGGGAGCGTTGATGGCGGCTCGTTCTCCGAATTTTTTGAGGGCCATGTTTTTTGATTTTAGCTCTTCGATATAACGGCGGCGGCCAAACAAGGTTTCTACGTAACCTTGTTCGTGGGCTTTCTTTACGGTGCCTTCAATGTATTCGCGAACATTTTTAAATCTTGTGAAGTAGCGCTCGATAATGTCTTTGGCTTCGGTTCTAGAAATACCCAAGTTTTCGGCAAGACCGAAGGCGCCTTGGCCGTAGGCAATTCCGAAGTTGACGGCTTTGGCGGATCTTCTGAGGTCTGAGGTCACTTGGTTCAAAGGCACGTTGTAAATTTCCGATGCGGTCGCCGCATGGATATCCAAGTCTTCCGCAAAGGCTTTGCATAGATTCGGATCTTCCGAGATGTGCGCCAGGATTCTAAGCTCAATTTGTGAATAGTCCACCGACAAAAGTTTCATTCTTGGAGCGGCAATAAAAGCCTTGCGGACCTGCTGCCCCCGAACAGTTTTAATCGGAATGTTTTGCAGATTGGGATGCGTGCTGGAAAGACGTCCCGTCGTTGTTAAAGCCTGGTTGAAACTTGTGTGCACCCGATCGTCCTTCGGATCAATCATCGTGGGAAGAGCATCGACATAGGTTGATTTTAACTTGGAAAGTTCACGCCATTGCAAAATCAATTTGGCGATAGGATGATCCAGACCGGAAAGAACTTCTTCGTCGGTGGAATAGCCCGTCTTGGTTTTTTTAGCGGCAGGCAAACCCATTTTTTCAAAAAGGATGCCTCCCAACTGTTTGGGACTTCCGACATTAAAAGTCTCCCCGGCCTCCTTAAAGATACCTTGCTCAAGGCTGGCAATTTCACTTTCCAACTCGGCACTTTGTTTTGCCAGCAGGTCTTTGTCGATACGCACGCCCCATCTTTCCATCGATAACAGAACGGGGACCAAAGGAAGTTCCAATTCCTGATAGACTTTTTCACTCGCGAGTTTTTTTAGTTCATGCTGCAAAGTTGCGGCAAAATTACGGTGAGCATTGTACAGTGCTGATGGAGACACCAGTTCAGGTATATTCTCAAGCATGTAGCGGGTGTAAACTTTATTGAAATCCGAGGTATCACCGGCCTTAAGAACATAAGCCGCCAATTGAGAATCCCAACCAGCCAACGGAGCTTTTGCGCCGATTTTGTACCAGAACGACTTCAAATCAAAACCACTCCAGCGGATCTTAAAGGTGTCGGACAACTTACCAAGATACTCGAAGTCTGTGACTTCCAGAACATCAGAGTCTGTCCCAACAAAAACACCGCGCGTGTCACTAAAGCCCCACAACACTTGATTTTCCGACAGCATTTCCGCCAAATCACGAGTGGTGACCGTGCGCTCTTGAAAATGCCGATCCTCCTTGGTGATGACCAAAGTGGGCTGAATCTCCCCTTCACTGACGGCGACACTTGGGGCGGTGACTTTGGGCACAGCCGCAGGCACTTCGATGTTGGAACCGAATAAAGTTTTTTCGAAATTCTTGAAATTCAACTCTTGCAGAAGTGCTTTCAATTCTTCTGTTTTAAAGGGTTGAAGTTTGTAGGCATTGAAGTCCTCTGGAACGTTGCAATCCGTAGAGATAGTCACAAGTTTTTTCGACAAAAAGGCATTGTCTTTCGAAGCGATCAGCTTCTCGCGCACACTTTTACTTTCGACCTTGTCGATGTTTTCGTAAATGCCTTCCAGAGTTTTAAACTGCTCCAGAAGTTTGATGGCGCCTTTTTCACCGACACCCTTCACTCCCGGTACATTGTCGGAAGCATCGCCGACGATCGCCAAATAGTCGATGAACTGCGCGGGACTGACGCCCCACTTTGCAAAAACGCCTTGGGCATCATAGCGTATGTCTTTCATCGTGTCATACAGCCATACGTGATCTTGCACCAACTGGCCAAAATCCTTATCGCCACTGACGATGAAAACTTCCATATTGTGATGGCGTCCCCATTTTACCAGCGAACCGATAATATCGTCCGCTTCATAGCCCTGCATGTCGAATGCAGGAATGCCCAAAAGCTCGGCAAACTTTTTGATATAAGGCACCTGCTTTTGCAAGTCCTCGGGCATTTCAGACCGATGAGCTTTGTATTCAGCATACATATCCTTACGAAAGGACGGCTCTTTGCGGTCGTAACAAAACACCAGATATTCGGGCTTTTCTTCTTTAAGAAGCTTGATGAGCATGGAGAGAAATCCATACACGGCATTGACGGGCACACCCGATGGAGACGTCAGCTGTCGAATCGCGAAAAACGCGCGAAAGAACATGGCACTGACGTCGATGAGATAGAGTTTTTTCATAAGGTCTCCCAAAGCAAAGGCCTATTTTTACACTGGGAGATTCTTAATGTCGATTATTCTAAGTCTAGTTTGACGCGAGAAAAGTGAATTTGCTCAAGGGCTTTCTTGTCGCATTCATCTTCGGCAAACGGAGCATACTTCACTTCGTCGCAAACTTCTTCTGCCTGACGCAATAGAATTTCCAACTCGCTTTGAATCGCTGTTTCAATAAGTCGAATTCCGTCTTCCCAGGAGTCGACATCTTCAGAAGAACAATGCAGACGACGAGCCATTTCCGATTTGCTCCAGCCCATGCGCAGACGAAGCGTGCGAAGAGATTCTTTGGTCCATTCCAATTCCTGCTTATCAATCATATAAACCTCTAGATTTACTCTAAAACTAGGTTGGATTAGAGTCGAAATACTAGTTGTATTATAGGCTGCAAGCACTAGATAATGCGATGAATCAAAGACTATTGTTCAGGGAAAACAAAGACGAGATCATGTTCGCCGGCCAAGTCCAATTTATCGCGGGCCTGGCGCTCAATATAAGAGGGGTCCTTTGCTTGTTTAAGCTGTGCGGACAACCCGGCAATGTTTTGGCGGGTTGTCCGAATGTCTTCATTGATGCGGTCAAAGTCCCGATGCAAACCCCACAAACGAAACACATTCCCATTAAGAACAATGGACACGGCGAAAATCATCAGACAGCAAAGGGCAACCTTCGTAGGGTGATTAAGAAAGCGACGTACTCCGACAGCAAACTGAGTGTAAGACATAAAACTATTGTAGCCCCACGTCCTGGGGCTGGCTACGCGACTGAAGTCTTAATTGGCAGAGTTAGTTCGTGTTACCATTTTCTTTGATTCGGACCAGTCCATTGCGATTCAAACTGTTGTAAGTTGTAAAATCACCGCAGGCAAAAATATCGCCCGACCCGTCGTCGGCGGATTTCAAACACCAGCCTGTCGCATTGATCCCCGTTCCCAAACCAAATGACATGTCCATGCTGCCATCAATATTCAATGCGATAATACGCGGAACAGTGATGGGATAAGCCGAGCCACTGTAGGGGCTGAAATATCCTGTAAAGGCGCCTGTCGCATAAACCCGGCCATCCTTTGCAACGGCAAGACTTGTTACATAGCCTCGATCGACAGTCGTCGAGCTTGCCGTGTAACGATACATCAAACCCGAACCGACGTTGAACGTGTTATCCAACGCTCCGCTGGCCTTGATTTTTACCAACCCCATACGGACCTGAGACTGAAACTTTTGGAAGACTCCCGCCACATAAATTCCGCCATCAGAAGCAACTGCCAAGTCATAGATGGCTGCCCCCGTCGCCGGAGAAGCATAACCAGGTCCGGCACCTACGTTGAAACTCGAACTTAAAATTCCAGTCTCTTTGAGGCGCACTAGATAGTTTCTGGCCGTACCATTATAGGAAGTGAAATTTCCCCCCATCAGGACATCGTTTGTACCGTCGTTCACAGGTTTGATGACGTAAACATACGAACCACCGAATCCGGAACCCACGTTGAACGAAGCGTCTATGCTGCCATCTGCATTCAATCTAATGGCACGTGCTGAACTCACCCCTTTGTACGTGGTGAACTCGCCCCCGGCATATATTTTCCCAGGCTGACCTGGCACTGAGGTGATGTCGTAGATACGCCCGTTAAATCCCGTGCCCATGGCAAATGCCGAATCGATACTTCCATCGAAATTAAGTCGCACGATGCGATTGACAGTCGTCCCTTTATAAGTGGTGAACGCCCCTGCTACGTAAAGTTTATTGATCGACTTATCGTAATAAAGCGCCGACACCTCGCCGTTAAATCCCGTGCCGACAACAAAGCTTGTATCCAGAGAGCCGTCCTGATTGATACGCGCAATATAAGGACTTGAGACGCCCCGATAGGTCGTAAAACTTCCGCCGATAAAAAGGCGGTCAGAACCATCGTTGATTTCGACAATTTCTTTAAGAAGGCCGCTTCCACCAGCGATTCCCGCACCGATGTTAATACCGATATCGGGTGTGCCATCGGCATTTAATCTTAGTAAACGAGCAAAACCGAACGCATCATACGCCGTGAATGCCCCACCGACTAAAACGTCGCTGTAAGGATTGTCCCCGGCTGGAGGCACTAACACCGCGTTCGTGTAACCACTAGCACTAAATCCCCTGTTCACAAAGGTCGCACTTAAAGCCCCGTTCGCCTGTAAACGCGCAAAAAAGCTTTGTGGCGTTCCGCGATAGGAGGTGAACTCGCCCGCAACGTAAATGTCGCTGGTCCCATCTCGCGCAGGAGTGATATCCCGAACATAACCGGCATTAAAACCATTTGTCGTTCCGGGAGCACCATTGAACGTCGCAGATAAGGCGCCATTGGCCGTCAAACGCGCGATCCGCAAACCCGAGTTGGCGGTGGCTCCGTATTGGGTGAAGTTGCCGCTCACATAAATCTCGCTGTCATCATCCGGAGCCAGTTCAATATCGTGAACATACGAAGACGCCGTTGTGAATCCGGCCGTTGCGCCAGTCGCCCACCCTGCGGCCACAGCACCGTCGGCGACATTCACCTTCACAAGTCTGTTGACGGTAACGCCACGATACGTCGTGAAGTTGCCGCCAACAAAAAGCGAGTCGCCATCCGCCGACAAACGAAGAGCTTTAATTTCTCCATTCGGCACGCCACCCGTGCTCACGTTAAAGGTCGTGACGATACTTCCATCACTATTTAGTTGAACAAGCTTCGCGGACGTCGCCTGTCCGTTGATAGATGTGAAGTTGCCGCCAGCAAAAATAGTCGTGCCCGGTCCGTACTCCAGCGCAGAGACCGCCCCGCCCACAACCACCGGCACAAAAGAGTCATCCAAAGAACCGTCGCCATTCAAACGAATAAGGTAGTCTGCCGTCGTGATGCCATCAAAGTCCGTATAAGCACCACCCACATAGAATTTTCCACTGCCGTCTTTGCTGGGAAGAATTGAAAAGACGGTATTGTTAAAGCCGGTACCGATACTAAACGATTCGACTCGGTCACCGCTGTATTTCAGTCTGGCAAGCCGATTCAATGTGATGTCACCCAACTGAGTAAACGCTCCGCCGACCAGAATATCGCGGCTGCCATCGTTGGTGGACGCCAACGACCACACCGCCCCATTCAAACCATCACCTAAAGTGGTAAATGTGGGCTTATAAAGAAAACTTCTGGTGATAACACCAGAACTATTTCCGGCGGCATCGACCTGAGTGGCAGAGACACTACGCGCACCATCGACCCCGTCAATCAGAATATCGACAGAAAACTCACCATTCACACACGGCACCGTCGCCGGACCGAGCACGTTACTGGAATAGGTCATTTGCATTTCAATTCCAGTTTCACAGGCGCCTAGCAAAGTGCGCTTATCTGATATCACGGTGTCATTTTCAAAAGGAATTGTGAAGGCCACGGTAGGACCGGAGGTATCAATGATCCAACCATCACCCATTGTCACACTGGAAATGTTCCCGACATTATCTACAGAGCGCACTTTCGCATAATAGCGAGTGTTTGCCGTCAAGCTCAGTCCCGTTACCGTCACAGACACGCTAGAGCCCGCCGATGTCCACCCCTTTACATCTTCGGTCAATGGACTAGTACCGATAGCAAATTCAAAACGATTGAAACCGGAACCTCCGTCTGTTCCTCCGCCAACCCAAGAGATCAGCGGCGACGTGGTTAAAGATGTGGAATAAGTTCCATCGTCAACACTGACGGACGGGATCGGCCCCTGACTGTCATGCACATAGTTGGTCATATAAGAACAGACACTGCTTTTATTGATCGTCGTGTCCGTCGCCTTGGCATAGATGGTCGTCGTCGTATTGGGAAGAATAGAGATTGTCACGCCCGTGGATTCGAATGTGGCTTTGGTGCCACTGCCGATCTGAGTACTGCAAGATGAATCCGAAAAAAGCGTCACAACATCAGCCACGACATCAAGGTATCCTTTGATCCTCGGACTGGTTGATGCTCCCGAAGGGCTCTGAGGATCTGCCGCGAAGAAAGAGGGCGCAGGAACATTCACGTTCACCAAAAATCCCGCGTTGATCGGGGACACGGTCACGTTGCCGGCGCTGTCCTGCGCTCTTAGTTGAATGTAATATCGGACGCCATCACTCAGTGCCAAACCGCCGACCGTGAAAGAGCTTGAGGTCACTTGCATCCAATCTACGACGTCGTTGATGGACGCTCCCGCCGTACCTGTGCCCACAGCATATTCATACTTGATCAAGTTGGCATCGGTCGCGGCCTGCGAATAAGAAACCGCCGGAGAACTTGTCGCCGAGGTGTGGGTCGCCGCGTAAGTCACATTGGGCGACGCCCACACGGGTGGCACCGTATCCAAGGTGACGGTATTTGAGTCGACCCGACTGGCGATATTACCTGCGGCATCTCGAACAAATGCGGAGAGGACTTTCACACCATCTCCTCCCGTTAAATTGATCGTCGAGGGGATGGGAAGATTCTGCCAGGAGCATGAAAGGACATCAGCGCTATTGGTCATCAAACAATACTGCGTAGGTTCACCGGTCATCGCGCCTACACCCAAGGTCACCGTCGTACTGTTGACGTAAGACCCGCCATGAATTACCAAACCGGAAAACGTGGGGGCTTGATTGTCATGGCGATAGTTAGCCAAAAAACTACAAGAGGAGGCATTTCCAGCAGCATCGAAAGACTTGGCATAAACGGCCATTTCGGAGTTACTTAGAACCGAGAAACTGATTCCGGCCCCTTCAAATTCAGCTTTACTGCCTGTTGCGATCACAGAACTACAGCCCGCATCCGAAAAGAGTTTTACCGTCGTAGAGTCCGCACTGACGGAACCTTTCGCCGTGGGATTTGTGGTGGTGGCGCTTGGGGACGATGGCACAAAAGAACTCCACGCCGGAGGAGCCGCGGGGCCTGTCACATCCACTGTCCATCCTGTCGCAGACAACACTGTCGATGTGTTAAGAGCCTTGTCGGTAGTGCGAAAGTTGATATAGTAAGTTCCTCCATCCAGCAAAGTCAGGCCGCTGAAGACGGCCGGAGACGTCGCAGACAATGTCGTCCAGGCACGCACATTTGTTCCACCCGCTGTAGTGCCAATCGAGTATTCTGTTTTCAAGACACCCGAAACGGCATCGGCCGTGGTGGCGGACCACGACACGGTCGGCGAAGAACTGGTACTATTAAAGAATATGTTATGAGAAATCGCACTGACATTGGTCGGAGCGACGTTGTCGTGAAGATAAGTCGCCATTAAAACGCAAGAGGTCGGATTTAAGGAGGCATCATAACCTTTCGCATAGATGGCCGTGTGTTCATTTGCTTTGGCTGTCACACTAATTCCAGCACCTTCAAAATCCGTCTTATTCCCCGTTCCTACAATGGCCCCAGCACAGGATGAGTCCGCATAGAAGTTCACATTAACAACGTCTGCCGAAGAATATCCTTTGATCTTCGGTGTGAGATTCGCTGAAGGCGAAAGAGGTGTCGTTGAAAAGTATCCAATAGTTAACGGAGTGATCGCACCGCTTTGATGAACATAATCCATTAAATAAGTACAGCTTGAAGAATTCCCGGCACGGTCTTTGGCCTGCGCAAACAAAGATGTGGTCGCGCCGACAGGCACGGTGATCTGAATCCCCGTAGTAACAAAACTGTCTCGAGTTCCTTGTCCCAAGACATCCGTACACAGATTGTCGCTATAGATAAAGACGTGGGAGGTTTCAAGATCAACCACACCTTTAATCAACGGCGCTAGGACACTGGAAGGCGTGGGCGGTACAGTCGCAGGACTGGACGGATTCGCCGGTGGAACGATGTCGACGTAAACCGTATTGGAAAACACCCGGTTTGAAATATTGCCGACGGCATCCTTGAAAAACAAAGTGTAAGACCTAAACCCATGGGGTGCTGACGATGTCAGCGTGACCGGCAAAGGCGGACTTTGCCAGTTGCAATTTCCCGGTTCCGTGTCGTTTTCCAAAAGGCAGTAAGAAGCGGCTTCGGCGGACTCTCCGATAACGGAATAGTTCAAGTTTGTTTTATTCACATACTCGGGTTCATCAATTTTAAACTGATAAAGCGCAGGGGCAATGGTATCAGAGGTATAAGACACCAAGGATTCACACGGGCCATAGTTGCCCAATAAATCAAAAACGCGGGCATGAATGTGCGTGCTGATATTGGGAATGACCAGCGCATGAATACCACCCACCGGAAAGCTCGCTGCCGAACCGGCACCGATCGGCACCGAGCAGGTACTATCGGAATACAAAGTCACTGCGTAAGAATCGCTGTGTTTGGAACGACCTTTAATCAGTGGCGTCAGAGTGCTCGACAACGTGTTAGGTTCGATCGAGATAAATTCAAGAGTCAGTTCGGGTTTATAAAGGGCCCCACCACCGCCTAATATCGGAGACTTCTGAGCCGCAGACTCAATGGAAAGTGTTCCGCCGCAGGCGCTGAGCATAAAGATAGCTATCGCGATGATTCCAAAACGTCCCAGAATAGCCATATCTATAATATCGGTTTATTTAAAAAATTACTTAAGCTCCCTTAAGATCTATTGAATTTGACAATGAAGTCCGTCGAAAGACAGCTACTGGTCTTATTTTGATATTTCTTTAAATAGTTAATATCTATAATGTGAATAGTAACTATCGATTCGATTTATATGCAAAAAAGTCCGAAATTACTCATATACCCAATGGAGGTCCCTGTGAGAAAGTGGGAAGATTACAAGGCAACGATTCAAACGGAAGACCCGGTCTTCGCATCCATCCGCCAAGGCGAACTTCAGACCGTGCTTTCTTATCTAACTAGACATGGGGACCCTAACCTGACCAATCAGAAAGGCCATTCACTTTTAATGTTGGCCGCTTACAGTGGTCATTTATCTTTGGTTCATCTTCTTCTTCGCCATGGTGCCAATCCAAATTCGCGGGACAATACGGGAAATACGATCCTGATGGGGGTCGCCTTCAAAGGCTATGAAAAAATCGCACAGGTGCTGATCAATGCAGGGGCGGATACTTTCGCCAAAAACAAGAGTGGGCAAACCGCTTTAATGTATGCCGAAGCTTTTGGCCGCACGAATTTAGTTCCACTCTTTTTGGAAAAAACGGCGACAAGTACTGCAAAGTCATCATCCCTTCGCCGACTGAAGGCCGTTTTCCAATTGATTCAATCGTCACTCACTAAAGGAGCTCTTCACCATGAGTAAAACTCTTACCACATCCGCTGGCGTCCCCGTTTCTGAAAATCAACATTCACTGACGGCCGGAGAACGCGGTCCCGTTTTAATGCAAGACATTCATTTGATCGAAAAACTCGCACACTTCAATCGGGAAAGAATTCCTGAACGTGTGGTTCATGCCAAAGGCTCGGGGGCTTACGGCACCTTCACAGTCACTCATGATATCACCCGTTTTACCAAGGCAGCTTTATTTTCTAAAATCGGCAAAAAGACGTCAGCCTTTTTACGCTTTTCAACGGTGGCCGGTGAAAAAGGTTCTGCAGACACCGAACGCGATCCACGGGGATTCGCCTTAAAACTGTACACGGAAGAGGGCAACTGGGACATTGTCGGGAATAACACACCGGTCTTCTTTGAGCGAGATCCCTTAAAATTCCCCGACTTTATTCATTCACAAAAACGTGATCCTCGAACCGGATACAAAAACCCACTGCGCATGTGGGACTACTGGGCACGCGCGCCGGAAGCCCTTCATCAGATCACGATTCTTTTCGGTGACCGTGGTATTCCCGACGGCTATCGCTTCATGAACGGCTATGGCAGTCACACCTTCAGTTTCATCAACACCAAGAATGAAAGAGTCTGGGTAAAATTTCATTTCAAATCACTTCAAGGGATCAGAAATCTTTCTGTAGAAAAGGCGACAGAACTGGCTGGCGCCGATCCCGATTATGCGGGACGTGATCTTTTCGAAGCTATCGAACGCCAAGAATTTCCCCGCTGGGCGCTTAAAGTTCAAATCATGACCGAGCGACGAGCGGAACAGACCAAGTTCAATCCTTTTGATCTGACGAAGATCTGGCCTCATAAAGACTTCCCTTTGTTAGACGTCGGAGTCTTGGAGCTGAATCGCAATCCTGAAAATTATTTTGCTGAAGTTGAACAAGCGGCTTTTTCACCAAGCAACGTGCCACCGGGAATCGGCTTTTCACCAGACAAGATGCTGCAAGGACGATTGTTCGCCTATCCAGATGCGCAACGCTATCGTCTGGGCGTAAACTTTCAACACCTGCCAGTGAATCGCGCGCATTCGGCCGTGAATACTTATCATCGCGACGGCAGCATGCGGTTTGATGAGAACGGGGGACTTGTCGATAATTACGAGCCCAATGGATTCAGTGGACCAACCCAAGACAAGCGACACAGCGAACCCCCACTGCCTTTATCGGGTGCCGCCGATCGCTATGACGCGCACAAAGAAAACAACGATTTCACTCAGGCCGGAAATCTGTATCGACTTTTTTCCGCAGAAGAGCGGGATCGCCTGACTCGAAATATCGCAGGAACCATGAAGGGGCTACCCGAAGAGCTGCAAAGAAAAAATATTGCTCACTTCTCAAAATGTGATCCCGAATACGGAGCCCGCATTTTGGCCCACCTGGGGCTCACTCCATAGAACCAACTTTTAGTGAAAGTTCCTGGCTAAGGCGATCCCACCAAGATCGCCTTAGCTTTTAGAACCTCTTGTTCTTTAAATAATCCGCCTCTAATTTACGAAGAGGCCCATCTTCATATCCATCGGCGGACACATTAAAAAATGACTGCAGGATTTTTTTATTGTTATACCCCGGAAAGCGAGGCTTGATCTGAGCGGCGATCAACTCGCATCTGTCATAAAGAACTTTCGCAGTGGATCTATGATTAGTGTAGCGGTGATCTATTTCTAAGAACGTATTCATGTTCGTAAAAGCGACCCGTGAAATGCAGCCCGAAACCACCTGCAGATTAATGGCAAAGTCATCTTTGATCGGCTTTAAAGAACGCTTCAACCTTTTTTTGGAAACCTTGAAGTGCAAGTCCGTCTCAAAGTTCACCAGATAAGGATGAGGCAAAGTGTAAACAACAGTATCCCTGTGGCCTTTTAAGGAGTTGCAAGTGCCACATGCCGGAATCAAGTTGAAAAGCGAAATTGCCAAATACGGATAAAGGCTCTCCGGATAGTAGTGATCATAAGGGCCCTTACTTCGTCTTCCGCTGATGCCATCAGAGACCGGGATAATATAATTTTCGTCGCAATAGGCACACACACGAAGATTCAAATGTGCATGAAGCCTATAGGCACTAAAATAATCACGCGTCACCGCAAGACTTTTAAAGGCTTGGTAGTCAAATATGTTACCCAGAAGTTTTTTATATGCCTTCTTTCGTCTTATCCCAACCTCGTCGGCCTCAAACTTTTGAAATAATGTTATTTGCCGACGAAGTTGCCGGGGCGTACCGACAAGCAAAGTCTCCAAGTTGTCTTCTATAAGTTTCCGAAGCACACAGTGAAATCCATTTGTCGGAGACAGATATTCATTCATCCGATCCTCGACGACCTTCCGGGCTTCAATCTCATATTCACAAATAAAGACAGGTTCAACAATCAAACATCTCATTGATCATCTCCCAGATATTCCACCACCGCCTGCTTCAAAAAATTGTCGCCGATTTCGTCTATTACTTTTCTATCCAATATTGTAGGGTGATAATCTCGTTCTTGCAGACGATCCAAAAACTCCTCGGAAAGAGCTCCGATGTCACTTTCCAGGAAAAAGCCGTTGGCGAGAATCGCGGATATCCGATTACAAAATGGAGCAAACGCGGAAGATGCATCGGCTTTCGGGAAGGGCGTGAGAATATTAATATTGTAGATGGTGAGGTCGCTCAGAATAAAAGGTTTATTCGTCGCAATCAGCATCTGAATTTTCAAACCCGGAAACACCTCTTCACAGAACTTGATTAGTTGCTTTAATAGCTTTCTTTCCCATTCGGGATGCAGATTCGAGTCCGGCTCATCGAGCAACAGAATCACTGTGGAAACAAGCTTCTTTTCTGTTCGAATCTCTAAAGCCGCGTGGTAAACACGAGAGAAGACTTTCAAAAGTACAGTCTCCCCTCCTGAAATCTCATGCCAACTGAAGTTCACCAGACTTCTGATCCCGAAAGCATTCAAATACGTGGATTGCATTTCGGCAACGAGCGCTCGATTATTGCGGATGGAAAAATACCATCCATTTTCATCGCTCCTTATTTCACTGCGTACAACTTTGGCGAATCTTTCCATCTGTGCCAGCGAACTCCGGACATTCACCGCCAGAAGCCCCTCCCATTTTTTTTGAATGTGCTCCAGGATGAATTTTGGGCCTCGATTTTGAATCTTGATGATATCTTCAATTAAGGAAAAGTACTCATCATGTGTAAGTCCGTTGGTCAAACGAGAATACAAGTGTGAAGCCAGGGCCGCGCCATAGAGGGCCTCGATCAGGTTTTCGACATTAAAGTCTTTCGCCGTCTGTCCCATCAACTCCAGATGATTCACAAAAGACTCGTGATTCCGAAAGCTAATATAGTCGGGCGAGTCAAAAGAGACCGGCTTTCCTCCTGAGTCGTAAGTAAATTTTCTTTTCAGCTCAGTGAAGAGATTCGTATTCAGATTTAAATAAAGCTTCTCAGGAATAGGAAATTCTTTTTTTCCCTGATTGTCGAGAAATCTATTGAGTACAGAAGCTTCTGATGACGCCAAAAAACTCAAGTCTCTTTCCAACTCTCGGTAGTAAAACTCGCTGTAGCTCAATTCCCCGAAGGGGGCCCGGTTTGCTCTGACCAGCAAGGATTGGCTTCTCATATCAATACTGCCGTGAAATTCTGAACTCGTCAGGGAATCCACATGCAGGGGAACTCCATGACGTAGAACAGGGTCGACAATCACCACTCGCAGCTCGCGCAGAACATTCTCTAACTCTTCTTGTCTTAAATCCTTACTGTTTAGCTGAACAGTTATAGGCTCTGCCCCTTGAATACGTACGTCTCTTTTAAATTCACGATCTTTGATCAGCGTAATGTTTTTACCGCTCTTGATTAAAATCGCGCACCCTGCGCCGAGTTCATTTCCGTAAGACAAAGAAGAAAATATTCTAAGCAGTGTCGTTGTCTTGCCTCTTCCGTTTTCCCCCAAAAGAACATTTGTACTTTGCACGACATTAGAGGGGGGCCAGTTGTATTTTGCGGGAACAAAGTTGTCGTATTCGGGACCGGACTCTAAAAAGAAAGACGCCCCCAGCTTAACCCAATGACCCTCTTCCGCATTTTTCGCACAATAGAAATACAATACTTCCATTCCCGCCCACCTTCACATTTTTCGTCCTCTCAGGTTAGCGACCTGAACGATTTTCGGGTAGTCCAGGAAAAATAGAAATAAGTTTATAAAAAAGGGAACCCTGCAGGAGTTCCCTTTTTTAACGCTCAAATGTGCGAATGGATTTTATCGGAACGCGGATTTATCCCAGTACATTCCCATGCCGCCCAAATCTTCTTCAATACGCAGAAGCTGGTTGTATTTGGCTGTACGTTCGCCACGACATAAGCTGCCGGTTTTGATCTGATGGCAGTTTAAAGCCACCGCCAAATCAGCGATTGTCACATCTTCCGTTTCACCGGAACGATGGGACATAATTGTGCGATATTTATTTCTTTGCGCCAGGTTCACAGCTTCGAAAGTTTCGGTCAAAGTTCCGATTTGGTTCACTTTCACCAACAAGGCATTGCCGGCTTTTCTTTCAAGCCCCATACGAAGACGCTTCGGATTGGTCACGAAAAGATCGTCACCAATCAACTGCATAGTCGAACCCATCTCGGCCGTGGCCTTCACCCAAGAATCCCAGTCGTCTTCCGCAAAGCCATCTTCGATAGAAACAAGCGGATACTTTTCACCCCAAGATTTATAGATCCCCAACAGCTCAGCTGGTGTGATGTGCCCACCTTGCCATTCGTATTTGCCATCCTTGAACATTTCCGTGGAAGCAACATCCAACGCTAAGAAGACGTTCTGTCCAGGATCATAACCCGCATCGACGATCGCATTCATCAAAAGATCCAAAGCCTCTTGATTTGAGCCTAACTTCGGAGCAAATCCACCTTCGTCACCGACCGCTGTAGAAAGACCTTTCTTCGCCAAGATTTTTTTCAAGGTGTGGAAGATCTCAGCGCCCGCACGAAGTGATTCTGCATAAGAATTGTTAACTGTAGGAACAATCATGAATTCCTGAATGTCCAAACCGTTGTTGGCGTGTGCTCCCCCATTCAGAACGTTCATCAAGGGCACTGGCAGACGACACGCTTGAGAGCCACCCACGTAACGATACAGTGGCAAGTTCGCATCCGCCGCCGCGGCTTTAGCCACGGCCAAAGACACACCTAGGATCGCGTTAGCACCCAAGTTAGATTTATTTTCAGTTCCGTCAATATCACGCAGGATTTTGTCGATGTAGACCTGCTCGGTCGCTTGCAGACCTAGGATTTCTGGCGCGATTTTTTCGCGGATATTATCCACGGCTTTGTAAACGCCTTTACCAAGATAACGATTTTTATCTCCGTCGCGAAGCTCGCAAGCCTCATGCGCGCCCGTCGATGCACCCGATGGTACAGCGGCACGTCCGATATTGCCCTCGGCGGTAGTGACTTCAACTTCAACTGTGGGATTTCCACGGCTATCTAAAATTTCACGAGAGATGACGCTGACGATCTCAGACATGTTGGTTTCCTTCTTTCTCGGAGGTTTTATTATTGAGTTTTTTTACAAGCTCCATGCTTTCAAAGACAGTGCGGGGGTACTGTGTTTTTACATGTTCCCAGTCCACACGGCGCATAGCCTCTTTGACTGCGGAATTCATTTTTCCCTGCGAAACAAGCATGGTGATCAACTGTTGCGCACGCACCATATAGTCATGCATACGAGCCAGGTTTTGATTCAGGTTGTAACCAGGAGATCCGCTATCAAAGCTCAAATGCGCTAAAGAACCTTCATGAGGCAGCAAGGATACTTTTTCGGTCTCCGGCGCTGTCACTTCATCCGTGGCCGACAGTTTGATCTTTTGCTTTTCGTAATCGCGGATTTTTTCTTCCAGATCACCGACGTACTTTTGCAGATCTTCACGCTCGCGCTGAGTGCGTTGTAAATCATCGATCAAACTTTGGAACAATGCCGGGCTCACCTGATGTCCCACGTTTTCACTGAAGATGGAGTTCTGCTGAGTCGACCAGTTCAAACGAATCGTGATCCCCTCCCACATACAGGTCGCCGGCGGTTGCCCCACATAGACGGGCAAAGATTCAAAAGCCGCCTTCAGGTAGGTCGTCACGTGAGGATACTGTTCTGCAGGCAAAGGCAGATCAAAAGAAATACTGAACTCATCGCGACGAAGATTTTCGATCGGCGGCTTGGGCGAAATAAAATAGGAAAGGAATTGTTCCGGCTGATTGAAGATCTCTTGCGGGCGAGGCATCATGCGCAGAACGCTGTCCAACACACCCCAGGCACGAAGAGAAGGGCCTTCGTGTCCCGCTCTTTGCAAAAGATTTTCATCGCGCTTAAGTTGCAAACGCAGAACGGATTCTAGAAAGTTCTCCATATCAGGAGCGCTGATCCAATAGGACGAGTCTCTGAGCAGTTCCACAGGAAGGTGGGTCTGCTCATAAAGAGGGCTCAGGTCTTCGCCTTGCTCCTCCAAAATATTCAAGACTGCGTTTGAAATCTTACAACTAAAGTGCACGAAGAAGTCTTAGCGTAAATCGGTACCCATTTAAACTATATAATGCCGAATTTCAGATGACACGAATGGCTACAAAAAAGAAGTATACCGCTTTTTATGACACTTGGCGTCTTTTAGATAAGATTGCGGCGGAGAGCTTCTCTAACGGCTTCCACGCGATTGGAAACGTGAAGTTTTTGATAAACGATTTTGACATAGCCAGCAACAGTTTGGGAGCTCAGTCCCATTTGCTGGGATGCCTCAGCGACTGTCATTCCCCGTGAAAGCAACGTGAGTGTTTCCCGCTCGCGGGCACTCAACCCTGTTTCAGGGGGCGTTTCGATCTTTTGCTTCTGGAAATAAGCCAAAAGTCGACGAGCCACGACTGGAGACAACGGCGGTTCGTTGGAATTGATCCGCTTAAGAATGTCGATCATAAAAGCTGGCTCTTCAGATTTGAGAATGAATCCTGAAGCGCCCGCAGCCAGAGCATCAAACAGGTAAGCTTCATCATCATAAATTGAAATGACGATACTTTTTGTCTGAGGTTGTTTTTCGGAAATTTCCTTGATGATTTCAATGCCAGAGCCGTCAGGCAACCCCAGATCCACCAGAACCAATTCCAAACAGACGTTTTCAGATATTAAGAGATTCTCTAAAGCCGCCCGAAATTCTTTTACATTTCGATGGGATCGAACTTCGAGCTCAGGAAAGGCCTGATTGACAACACCAGAAAGAAAATCCGCCATCTGCGGTTGATCCTCAATTACCAGACATGTTTTTTTAGAGTTCGTCAATTTCGTCCTATCCATCACACATCACAGACATGGATGTCCTGTTGTAATCCATCTGAATCTATCTAACTACGGTTTTGTTATACCGCAGGCTCTTTGAGTCTAAAAGGGCGCATTTTAACGGGTCACCCCCTGTTTAGGGGGGGGGCTGATTAGACATCGTAGGGAAGACGAAGATAGATAATGGTGCCCATCGAGGACGACTGATAATGAAAGACCCCCTGAATATCACTCATACGGCGATGCATGTTTTTGAGTCCATAACCCGCCGAAGAAAGCTCAACGGATTCGGGAATGCCCCGACCGTCATCCTTCAAGGAAAAATTCAGCATCCCATTCAATTTGACGACCTCCACAGAAAAAGTCGTGGCTTCAGAATGACGGATCACGTTCGTGACAATTTCACGAAAGGCCGAGCGCAGAGTTTTCTGTTCTCGATAATCCAAAAGTTTTTCCTCGGAAGAATCCTCTTGTAAAGACCACTCCAGACGAATATTCACCGCGGTCAATCGACGATGAGTTTCATAACGAATATCCGCCAGCAAATGCGAAAGGGAAATGCGCTCACCCAGAATGCCGCTGACGATCGCACGGATTTCTGACAACGCTCCTTGGATGGTGGAGCGCACGTTTTCGTCAGAGGTTTGCAAGCCGGAAAGCAAACGAGCCCCGACGTCGTCGTGCAGGTCTTGAGCCATCCGACGACGCTCTTCAGAGGCCCCCCGATCGTAGGCTTCCCTGTTGGATTCAGCCTGCCGCAAAAGTGACAGAAGCTGCTCTGCCAATTTCTTGGAGTGTTTGTCAAAAAGACTTTTGCCTGCCCACGGATAAGAAAGAATCAACGCCGGAGTCCGAGCGACAGAAGGGATTTCCAAGGTCAAACCGTCCTGACCAATACTTACTTGATCAACGGGTTTTGTCGTCTTTTTCATCTCTAGAGGATCAAAGAGACGATGCAAAAGAACTTCCCAACGCTGCTGTCTTTGCTCAAGCGAAGAGGCAAAGGCAATATGTAAAACCTCAGAAAGAAGTTCGGAAGGTTTCAGCGCGTCTTTTTTGGAAAACAGACGCCACATAAAATCGCGCAAAGGCAGATAAAGAAAAACCACCAACAACAAGGACACTTCCAATGCCGGCAGTCGCTCTAAACGCCCCAGATAAATCAAAGCCGCGTCGATCAAAACCAAAACCACGGCGGCTGTCGCATAAAAAAGAAAGCGAAAAGCCCATTGGCCCACTTCAAACAATCGATAACGCGTCAGCCCTGCCGCCAACCCCAGATAGATGATCAAAAAGAAGGTGAAGGCGTAGCTTTGATTCAAAGGCTTCAGCCCCATCAGCGAAGGCACCGTACTGAACACGACGAACCCACCAGCCCCCAAAAGAACGGAAAGACCTAACCACAATAAAGACGCCCGGCCCGTCGGATCGCCTTTGGTGGCGAAGAACTGTACGCCAACAGCCACGGCAATCAACAGCATCAGAATCACGATCAGCAAATTCACATTGGCAAAATCGGGAACTATCTGAAGTGAAAAGCCCAAAGACCAGAGAACAAAAAACAGGGCTTGCCCCAATGCCAGTTGCTTCCAGTTCCGCAGTTTCACGGGATAAATCAGAAACAGCGACAGCATGGCGATCCCAAACAAAGAGGCGCCCCAGACGTTCAGAGCTTGCAGCATTTTGAACATAGCCGAGGCCATGGGCACTTCTCGAGTAGTGTACACGGCTGAAGGGACCGCTGAGATGAAGGTTGAAAAACCGCTCAGCGCAAAAAGTCGAATCGCGGGGTCCTTGGGTTTCAAAGCCCAAATCCATCCTGAAATTCCCAAAGCTCCCAAGCCCACCAAGACAGGAATCCAGAATAGAAATGTCATATCTTCGAAGCTTCGTGCGGAAAGCCCCAGCTCCGGCGAAAGCGAGCCCGCCAACACAACCCGACGAATCTCATCCTGTCTTTCATAAAACCGGCTTAATTGGGCACGGGTTTCAAACTCACCGGGCTCAAAAATCAAATCAGAAATTTCGATTTGGACGCGCCCCCCGGAAGAGGCTAACGTCATGCCCGCCTGTAAAGGCTGACGAAGTTTAGGCTCGGCCAAAAAGAGTTTAACCGCCGCCAAGATCACGACAAGACCGATGCTTAATACAAATAACAGACGAAACTTGGGAGATCTCAACGTCATGCGGTTTCCTCATGCTGATGCAGATCAACTAAACTTTTTGTTATTCCAATGGCAAGACCAAAACGACGCAACTTCAACAGTTAAGCCGCTTGAGGTTTGTTGAACTTCGATTTTGGGAACGGCAGATTATTATCAATAATTTCATCCATGAAGGTCGGGACATTTCCCGTCGCCTGAAGTTTTCCTTCCAACGTGCCGTCAGGACGTCGGGTCAAACGTGACATTTCAAAGATGGGAACCACATTGTAAGAACCATCCTCATTAAAACCGCGCACTTCGCTGATCGCGGCAATGCGACGTGATCCATCTGAAAAACGCGAAACTTGAATGATAATTTCAATGGCCGAGACCACCTGCGAACGCAGCGCCTTTTCACTGATCTTGCCATCGCCCCCTTGCGCCAAGGCCTCTAAGCGAACAATGGCGTCTTCTGGAGTGTTGGCATGGACCGTACCCATACAACCTTTATGGCCGGTATTCATGGCATTCAAAAGCTCAAGGGCTTCGCTGGAACGAACCTCCCCGACAATGATTCGATCGGGTCTTAAACGCAAAGCACTTTTTAAAAGATCCTTGATGGAAACCTCGCCTTTACCCATCTGGTCGGCTTGGCGGGTCTCAAACATCACGACGTGTTCATAATCCACTTGCAACTCGGACGAATCTTCAATCACCATCACGCGCTGCCCTTTGGGAATGCGCGTGCACAGAAGCGACAACAACGTCGTCTTACCAGAGCCAGTCCCACCACTCACGATGATATTCTTCCCCAGAAACATACAGATATCCAGGAAACGGGCTCCATCTTCGGTAATGGCGCCGAATTTGATGTAATCGGCAAAAGTAATTTTATTATTGGTAAATTTACGAATGGAAAGTGTCGTGCCTTTGCGGGACATCGGCGGGATCACCGCCGCGATACGCGAACCATCCGGCAAGCGCGCATCCAGTCGAGGAGATTCATCGTCAATACGACGACCCACGCTTTGGGCGATGCTATTCACGGCCGCACGCAAGTCATCTTCCGATGGAAAGGCTTCAGGAACTCGCTCGAGCTTACCCTTTCTTTCCACAAAAATTTCCTGGTGACCGTTAATGAGAATTTCGGAAACACCCTTGTCATCAAGGTACTTCAAGACAGGACCTAAATTCTGTTGAATGGTCTGTTTGAAAACGCTCGACTTATCAGACGACATGGGTGCGACCTTCCGAATTAGTAAGAGGCAGGCTTTCTGTCTGCCGCAATATCAGAATAAATAATAAACTTCCCTTGAACCGCAGTTTCCGGGCACTGATAAGAAAAAATTCCGTCCGTCTTAGGAGAAACGGAGAATGTTTTCTGTTCACCAAAAACCGTGTTGTGATGTTCCGAAAAAGCGTCCAGAACAAAGCTGACGTTTTTTTCCTTGCCGTTCACGTTCACCACGTGAATGCGGTAATTGCCGCCTTTTTTAAGGCGCACGACCTCTGGAACAAAACCTTTATCGGTATTCATGATCACGATGTCTTGAGCCGGTTCAACCGCATCAAAAACTTTCGTCAATATCAAGCTTTGATCTTCTTTAATACTCGCCGGCAAGCGGTCTTCATTTTTCACATCATTGAACTGCACTTGGCGACGGGAAAAATCCACTTCCCAAGCCATCGCGTTTTGCGCGAGCAGCAAGAACAATGCGATCTTAGTGCAACTCTGTGCGATCTTGGAACTCACAAAATTCACGTGCCACCTCCATAGCGATATAATTCACGGATCTGGGATCCATCATGTGGAGCTTTTGAATCAGGAGGTTTTTATCGCCTTTGCAAGAGTTCACTAGTTGAAACGCATCACTGAGGATCTGAGGGTTTGCCATCATCTCTTTGGTGACTTCGCTCCAATCCAATTTCAAAACAGGATCAATCGCACCTACGGTATACAGTGCATCAAACACTATTTGTAAATCGCCTTGCAGAAACATTCGAATCCTCCTAATTGCTTCTAGGGCATCCAGCCCACATGTTGTTTCTATCGGTAGGAGTTCGTGAGAACTTGAGTCAATTTGAGGCGATTTTTTGAGACTTGAGGAGATCTATCGTTTGACGCTGGCCCGTGGTCGAATTTGCCAAAGGCCGGTCTGGTCGAGGGAATTTATTGCCCTGAAGAAGTACTTTCTGCCGAATTTTCAGTCGTTTTTTCGTCCGCAACCGGATTCTGTTCCGCCGGTTTTGTGTTCTGAGACAGAATTTTTTCAGCAATTTCGGAAGGCGACATGGTGGATTTCATCGTGCGGAGCTTGCGCTCGTTGACAGCTTCTTTCGAAACTTCAATCTTTGCATCGCGCACCCTTTCTACAATCTGCCGTTCAAAACCCTCGTTTTTTACGTAAGGTTTGACCTCGGCCAAAAGGTTTTCCAAGAAAATGACATACGTCACCTGCACCACCGGTTTAAAAGCCCGAGGATTCTTCAAGGCATTGATGGCTTCGTCAGTTAATTGACTGATCGTTTTTTCCCAGGACTCTAAGTCATCTAAATTCGACCGCAAAGGAGCCACAATTTTATCGATCATGTCATCATCGTTAGGCCGAGAATAAACGGCCTGCAATGCTTCTTTCAGCGGAACAACCTTTCCACTGGCGGATTTTTTGGACTCTTTCACTTTGTCACCGACCAATTTATTCATTTGATCCAAATCTTTTAGTGCCAATTGTGAGTAGTTATAAAGCAGACCGGCATGGGCCTGTGCGCAAAATACATAGATGATCATTGTTAAAAGGAAATTTGCTTTTTTCATAATTTCGAGTTTAAAGACCCCTTGATTCAAGACAAGACCAGAACACTCAAAGAGAGGTTTTTGTTTGGACGGACTTTGGGCCAGGGCGTTTTTCCTTCTCAAGGACGGAAAAATAATGTCAAATAAAAGGGCTTAAAAACTTAATCATCCATCTCGGAGGAAACATTGAAAGCATTGAAGATTTTTAGCATTGGCGCGTTGGCACTTTCCCTGGTGAATTGTGCTCCCTCAGCAAAACAACTTAAAGAAGCTGTAGAAAAAGATCCTAGCATCGTTTTCGTCGCTATCGAAAAAGACCCTGAAGCATTTATTGAAGTTGTCAACAAGGCAGCACAAAATGCGCAACGTAAAGCCCAAGAAAAGGCCGTTGCTGAAGAAGGCAAAAAGCGTGACGAAGAGTTTGCGAACCCACTTCAACCCGCTATCGAAGATGGCCGCGTTATCTTCGGTCCCAAAGATGCTAAGGTCACAATCATTGAATACTCTGACTTCGAATGTCCTTATTGCTCTAAAGGTCACGCCACTGTTGATGAAGTTATGAAAGCTTATCCAAAAGACGTGCGTGTTGTTTACAAACACCTTCCTTTGGATTTCCACCCAATGGCGATGCCTGCAGCAAGATACTTTGAAGCAATTGCGATGCAAGACCACGCAAAAGCTGAAAAGTTCTACAACCTAGTTTTCGAAAATCAAGGTGACTTGCGTACGAAAAAAGAAGGTTCTTTGAAAGAATCTGCTAAAAAAGCCGGCGCTGATATGAAGAGACTTGAAAAAGACCTTAACAGCGAAGCGATCACAAAGCGTATTGAAGCAGATATGGAAGAAGCTCGTAAGTTCGGTTTCTCTGGTACGCCAGGTTTCTTGATCAACGGTGTTTCTTTGCGTGGCGCTTACCCATTCTCTGAATTCAAAGACATCATCGACCGTCATTTGGCTGCTAAAAAATAATTCAGTCACAGACGGACTTCTCAAAAACCCGCGGCGTTCCCGCGGGTTTTTTTATTTTATCGTGCGAATTTCTTTGGCAGGCCGCCAGCACTCAGACTAAAGTAGTGCTATCAACACTTCCAAAGGAGTCTTCATGAGCGCTCACGCTAAGTCCCTCATTCTTAAAGCTCAGGACGATCTGGATCTAGCGAAGAAGCATCTTCACGATGAAAAACAGCATGATCTGGTTGGCTACAACCTTGCACAAGCCTGCGAAAAATACTTGAAGGCTTTGTGCGACATGCGCGGGCTGGAATATCCTGCAGACGAAGAAGGTCATGATTTGGATGCGTTGATGCAGGTTCTTGAGGAAAACAATTTTTCTGCCATTTCATCCCATGCTGACGTGATTGAACTGACGCCTTATAACGCCACGAATGCCCATATCCGCGCCGATGAGCGTCTGGATATGGAGGAATATGTTGGCTATGTGGAAGAACTTAAAAAACTTGTAGGCGAACAGCTTAAGTTTCTTTAGTTGACCGCATAAATCAGACTGCCCCCTTTGATCAGATTGATGACTTTGTCGCGGTTTTCCGAAGAAACCGCGGGGCATCCCCAGCTACGTCCCTGAATAACATTTGTGTCCTGAACATAGCTTGCTCCGTGAACAACAATGGCCCGGGCGCGAGCATTCGAGTTCGTGGACGATAAACCATCTAAACGCAAAGAATAGCCATTGCTGCCCTGATATGTTTCAGCGGTTCTATAGAACCCCAAAGAGCTGGCATTCGATCCCGAAACATTGCTGAACTTTTCTGCGTACCCATCGTGATTGCTGTCGGAACCTTTACCATGGGAGACATGCACATTCCACACAGACCCCGTGGCCATATTGATGAAGTACCAGCGCTTCTGCGTGGACTTCTGACTGAAATCCAAAACCGAAATCACACTTTGGTTCTTGAAGCTGGATTTATTTTTGTGAAAGTAAATAAGGGCTTCTTCCAAAGGTTCGGTCGGCACAATATACATCGGATCGACGTACTCATAGTTTTTTAGAATCTGATCGCGCTCGCTCAAAGTGGGCGGCGTCACCGGCTCTTCCGGAGTGGGTTCAACGAGAGAGGGCAACTCCGTACTTCCTTGCCCGCTGTTATCCTCGGGATTCGTCGCGACGGGTTCATTGTTGGGATCATCAGGCAAAGCGGGCATCCGATTTCCGCAAGCGGCCAGTGTCAGGGTGAAAGCTATCGTCAAAAAGATTTTTCCGGCTGAGATAGACATCGTACCGATCCTCCGTGTGGTTACACAGAGCCCATCGGTCACTCGTTTTTAAAACTTAAAACATTTTGGAAATGGCCGAGTTCTCGACAGCTTTTTCACGGAAAACTGTCGGAACTCTAGACGTTTTGACAGGACTTATTTCAGAGAGGAGATATCGATCACGAAGCGGTAACGGACGTCTCCCTTCAACATTCTTTCGTAGGCCTCATTGATTTTTTGCATCGGAATGACTTCAATATCCGGAGTGATATTTTTGGCGCCACAGAAATCCAGCATCTCTTGTGTTTCAGCGATGCCGCCAATCAGCGAACCCGCCAAACTGCGACGACCCATAATTAATGGGAAGGGATGAACCGGTTCCGGCTTTTCGGGCACGCCCAAAAGAACCATCGAGCCGTCCCTTTTCACCAACTGTAAGTATTGATTCAAATCCAGACCTGCAGAAACGGTGTTGATAATGATATCGAAATAACGATGATACTTTTTTGCCGTTTCCGGATCAGAGCCCACCACATAGTTTTTCGCACCTAAACGGACCGCGTCTTCCTTCTTCTTCATCGAGGAACTGATGACGGTCACTTCGGCTCCCATCGCGGCGGCGAGCTTCACCGCCATGTGACCCAGACCTCCCAGGCCCATCACTGCCACCTTCGTCCCAGCTTGAACTTTCCAATGACGAAGCGGTGAATAGGTTGTGATGCCAGCGCACAATAAAGGCGCTGCTTTATCCATCGGAATATTTTCCGGGATGCGCAGTACGAATTCTTCACGCACTACAATTTTAGTCGAATAGCCACCTTGGGTGACGGTCTTGCCGTCTTTTTCCATCGAGTTGTATGTGCCGACCATGCCCTGCTCACAAAACTGCTCAAGCCCTTCGGCACAGGACGGACAAGTTAAGCAAGAATCCACCATGCAACCTACGCCGACACGATCTCCGACTTTGAAGTTTTTAACAGAGCTTCCGACGGCGCTGACAATCCCGACGATTTCATGCCCCGGCACCATGGGAAACAAACCCTTACCCCACTCGTCACGAACCTGATGTAAATCTGAATGGCAAACGCCACAGTATTGAATATCTATCGCCACATCATTCGCACGCGGATCGCGTCGTTCGAATGAAAAGGGCTTTAAGGCTTCGTTGGGTTTGTGTGCGGCAAAAGCTTGAGTTGTGGCCATAATGACTCCTGATTAGTAACAATATTGAGCACAATTGTAGTCATCGGCGCAGAAGAGGCAAACTTCTTTTTCGGTCTGACACGCTGGCAAAACACATATCGTTTCTCATCGGCACCCAACATAAGCTTTAGAAAGGGGGACCGAAGTATGTTTGAGATGGCAATTCCCATCGGGGAAATGATTGTCCGCGCTTTCGTCGTATATACTTTTCTGCTGGTGGCTTTGCGCCTGACGGGAAAGCGTCAAATCTCGGAGTCCTCGCCTTTTGATTTCGTTTTACTTTTGATTGTCGCCGATGGTGTGCAAAACTCGATGAGTGGTGGTGATGAATCCTTGCAAGGGGGCCTGCACCCGCCTGGAACAAGTGAAGCTCGCGGTTCTGGAAAACAATGGGTCCATCACAGTCATAAAAAAAGAGGCCAAATAAAGTCCCCGGTATAATACAAGAAAATATTCCATCACAGACCGACGGATTGCTTCTATTCTGATGAGCAAAAAGGAGATCCCGCTATGAAAGTTCGTGATGTGATGACCCCCAAAGCCAAAGTGATTAATCACGAGCACAGTGTGCTTGAAGCCGCGCAAATCATGCTTCAGGAAGACTGCGGCTCTATTCCCGTTGAGAAAAATGACAAGATGGTTGGAATGCTCACCGACCGCGACATTGCCATTCGCGTAGTAGCACAAGGCAAAGACCCTCGCCGCACCAAAGTGGAAGAGGTTATGAGCGAAGGCATTAATTACTGTTTTGAAGAAGACAGTATTGATGAGGTCAATGATAAGATGAGTCGTCGCCAACACCGCCGACTGCCCGTCGTCAACAAAGACAAGCGCCTTGTGGGAATGGTGAGCTTAGGTGACGTCGCCAATCGCGCCAAGGATGCACGCCTTAGTCACGAAATACTTTCGAATGTTTCGCATCATTGAAAATCAGGGCCGCCACACGCGGCCCCTGTTTTAGAACCGGCACGGCAATTCCTGCTCGGAAAGTTCAACAGCTTCGGGGCTGAGTTTGACCACCAAAGGTGTGACCTTCACGCCTTTCCCATGGGCTTCACGTAAAAGCTGACCATAAGCGGGATCAATATCATCTGCCGGCGCAAACACGTCGCAGTCAGGGCGTTGCACTGTGAAAACGATTTCCGCGCTATGCCCCTGCTCTATCAACTGCATCAGTTCACGCAAATGTTTTTGCGCACGCTCAGAAACCGCATCAGGAAATTTGGCGGTGGTTGCTTCCGCCAAGGTCACATTTTTCACTTCGATAAAATGCATTTTTTCACTGTTCTTTTTTTTCAGAACAAAGTCCAAACGCGTTTCCGCGCTGATTTTATACTCGGGTTTGACCTCGTCAAAAACAGACCAATGCGCGAAGGTGCCGAGGACTCCCGGTTTGCCAACAACCTCTAACAAAGTTTCTTTCATCACAGTGTTCGGAGTCGCGGTATTCACCCCCACCCAAGAACCTTGCGGAGACTGAATCGCCTGCAATGTGAATTTGAGCTTTCTCTCGGGATTGTCGGTCTCGGAAATCAAACACAGCTGTCCCGGGTTGTTCACACTTTTCAGGCTGCCAGTATTAGGGACGTGAGCAACCACTTCCTGTCCCTGAAATTGAACATCGGCGAAAAATCTTTTGTAGCGCTTAAGAAAAACGCCTTCGTGTAACCTCTGAGAAAACTTCATGGAATGCCCCTTATCCGGGCGCCAAATTATTCAGTTCCAGGAGCTTTTGTCGATATCTTTTCATGAAGCTGTGAATTATCGGAAAAGGCGGATCTTTATCATCAATGCCGCAATGTGTAATTCGGTGCAATTACTCTAGGGGAAGACTAGAAGGGAGTGTTTGTTAAATTCGACGACTTTAGAAGAACTTTGGAAAGGACTTTCTCAACATGGCTACTGAAGTAAAACTGCCTGAACTTGGCGAAGGTGTTACAGAAGGTGAATTGGTAAAATGGTTGGTAAAACCAGGTGATTCTGTAAAAGCAGATCAACCTATCGCTGAAGTATTGACGGACAAAGCAACTGTTGAGGTTCCATCTCCAGTAGCTGGCGTCGTTAAGGACTTGAAATTCAAAGCGGGTGATGTTGTGAAAGTGGGATCGACTATGATCACGCTTGAAGGCGGAGCGAGTGCTGCCGCTTCAGCTCCAGCAGCGAAACCGGCTGCTCCCACAGCTTCGACTCCAGCTCCTCAAGCCGCAAAGCCGGCTGCGGGTGGTGGCAAAGTTCAAGACATTAAACTTCCAGAGTTGGGAGAAGGTGTTACTGAAGGCGAACTGGTCAAATGGTTGGTCAAACCAGGCGACTCTGTAAAAGCCGATCAGGCGATTGCTGAAGTATTGACGGACAAAGCCACGGTGGAAGTCCCAACTCCGGTAGCGGGTATCGTTAAAGATTTGAAATTCAAAACTGGCGAAGTTGTTAAAGTCGGTTCGACCATGATCACTTTGGAAGGCGGCGCAGGTGCGGCACCTTCCGCTCCGACGGCGCAACCTCCAGCAGGCGCACAGCGCGAAGTCCCGGCTTCAGCTCACGCAAATTTTGCAGCGGCGCACTCACCGTCTCATTCTGCCGCGGTTTCTACCCACTCAGCATCTGGCGCAATCTTCCCGCCCGTCGCGGATTCTAAAGTTCTAGCAACTCCTGCGACTCGTCGTCTTGCTCGCGAAATGGGTGTGGATATCAACTCTTTGAATGGTTCAGGTCTTGCGGGTCGTGTGACTCGTGAAGATGTTTTGTCAGCAAAAGGTGGCGCACCCATGGCGGCGAAAGCGCCAGCAGCGACTCCTGGCTTGTCGATCCCGAAACCTGCTTACCAAGGCCCTGCGGGTGCGGCGGAAGAGCGTGTTCCATTGATCGGTATCCGTAAGAAAATTGCCGAAAACATGCAGCGCTCTAAGCACGTGATTCCACACTTCACCATCATGGATGAAGCGAAAGTGGATGCGATGGTGGCAATGCGTGAATCCTTGAAAGAGCATGCCGAAAAGAACGGCACAAAAATCACTTATCTGCCGATCGTGATGAAAGCTTTGATCGCGACCATCCGCGAATTCCCAATGTTCAATGCGTCCATCGACGATGCAGCGGGTGAAATCGTTTACAAAAAATACTTCAACCTTGGTTTCGCGGCCGACACTCCGAATGGACTTGTTGTTCCCGTGATCAAAAATGCCGATCAAAAAACGATCTTGGAAATCTCGAAAGAGATCCTGGATCTTTCTAAACGTGCGCGTGACGGCAAATTGAAACCAGATGAAATGAAAGGCGCCACTATCACCGTGACGAACATTGGTTCCATCGGTGGTACCTACGCGACTCCTGTGATCAACCACCCTGAAGTGGCGATCTTAGGCATGTACAAAATCGATGAAAAGCCTGTGATCAAAGATGGTCAGTTGAAAGCGATCAAAGTGATGAACTACACCATGACTGCAGATCATCGCTTGATCGACGGCGCTATCGCAGCTCGCTTCTTGGCGGCCTTCATCGCACGTATCGAAAACCCTGCTAAACTTTTGGTGGAGCTTGTCTAGCCCCTGGCTAGCTTGGAGATAGAAATGGCACAAACTTTTGACGTCGTAGTAATTGGTGCGGGTCCTGGCGGTTATGTCGCTGCGATTCGTGCGGCACAACTTGGATTTAAAACTGCTGTTATCGAAAGAGAATTTCTGGGCGGCGTGTGCTTGAACGTGGGTTGCATCCCATCAAAAGCCATGATCACCGCCACTCACCTTTTGCATAAAGCGCAACACAACTTCAAAGACATGGGTTTGATGATCAAGGGTGATATCACCGTTGATATGAAACAGCTTGTGACTTGGAAACAATCTGTTTGCGATAAAATGTCAGGGGGCGTGAAACAACTTCTTAAGGGTTACGGCGTTACCCACATTCCTGGCGAAGCGAACTTCAAGAACTCCAAAGAGATCACGGTGAAGTCGTCTGCCGGCGAAGACACGATTCAGGCGAAATACTTCATCGTGGCAACGGGGTCTCGCCCGATTGAAATCCCCGGTTTCAAATTTGACGAAAAAGACATCTGTTCTTCGACAGGCGCTTTGGCTTTCGATACGATTCCTAAACGCGTGGCCGTGATCGGTGGCGGTTACATCGGTCTGGAAATCTCGTCTTACCTGCGCAAATTGGGCACGGAAGTGACTGTGATTGAAGCTCAGTCTGCATTACTTGCAGGTGTTGTAGATCCCGATTGTGCGCAAATTGTGGAGCGTAAACTTAAAAAGGCCGGCGTGAACATCATGTACGGCGCTAAAGCTAAAGGTCAGAAAAAAGCCAAAGACGGTTACGAAGTCACGGTTGAAATCAACGGCAAAGAAGAAGTCGTGAAATGCGATAAGATTCTAGTGACTGTCGGTCGTCGTCCTAACGGTGATCAAGCGAACCTGAAAGCGGCGGGCATTGCGGTTGACGAACGCGGCTTCATCAAAGTGGATGCGCAACGCCGAACCAATGTTCAAAACATTTTTGCTATCGGAGACGTGGCAGGACAGCCGATGTTAGCACACAAAGCTTCTCATGAAGGTGTGTTGGTCGCGGAAGTGATCTCGGGCCAAAACCGCGTTTATGACGCCAAAACAGTCCCCGCCGTGGTCTTTACTGACCCAGAAATTGCTTCTGCGGGCATGACCGAAGCGGAAGCAAAAGCCAAGGGCTTTACTGATCTTCTGATCGGCAAAGTTCCATTCGGAGCAAACGGTCGCGCCGTGAGCATGATGGAAACTGATGGCTTCATCAAAATGATCGCTGACAAGAAAACACATGTTTTGTTGGGTGTTCACATCGTGGGACCTGAAGCTTCCAATTTGATCTCGGAAGCTGTGCTCGCGATCGAGATGGGCGCACGTATGGAAGACATCGCCCTGTCTATCCATCCACATCCAACGCTCGGTGAGGCGATGATGGAAACGGCTGAGGCGACGTTAGGCCACGCGATTCACATCATTCAGAAACCTCTTCCGAAATAAACCAAAGCCCCGTTGTAAAGAACGGGGCTTTTTTTTTGCTTAAAACCAGAGAAGGGCTTCGTGTTGAAGTAAATCTCTCGAGGAAATCGGAACTTTTTGACACCGATTTCAACGGCACTGATTGTGCATATTTATAGTAAAAAAATATTTTTCGGCGTCACTATGACACCTTTCCATTGGGGGAATACATGAAACACCTTTTTGCAGCGCTTCTTTTGATGTGCTCTTTGGCACCAGCGGCTCACGCTGATGTTATGGATTCTGAATACCAGGCAGAAACTTCTTACATCCGACCAGGTCCTCGCCCTCCAGGCCGCCCTGCTCCTTATCCAGACCCTGTACGCCCAGGCCCGCGTCCTCCACACAATCCGGGATATCCACCGCCTCCTCCTCCTGCGTACCGCTATGAGTACGTGACTTGTTCTTCTTATGGTTATCGCTATCAAGAGTGCTATTTCAACTCTTATGGCGTTTCTCAAGTCCGTTTGTACACTCAGCACTCTTATGATGCCTGCATCTGGGGTCGCACAGCCGGCGCTTATGGGGACCGCGTATGGGTGGACCGTGGTTGCAATGCTACGTTTGAAATCATTCGTTACTACTAATTAGTAATTGAAACTTTGATCGCAAAAAAGCCCGCTTCCTGCGGGCTTTTTTCTTTCTGTATTTTATCGTTTCTGTCGGGCCACAACGACAATCCTGCGCCTGTCTTGCTAACATTCTTAGATGGAAATACGCATCGGCATTTCAGGCTGGCTTTATCCACCTTGGCGAAAAATATTTTACCCTGAAGACCTTCCCCAGAAGCAAGAACTGCACTATGCAAGTCGGCAGGTTTCGTCTATTGAAATCAATGGTTCTTTTTATTCTTCTCAGACGCCTGCATCCTATCAAAAGTGGTTTTCCTCAACGCCTCAGGATTTCGTCTTTTCCGTCAAAGGACCTCGTTACATCACGCATATTCGTCGTTTAAAAGATATCGACGAACCTTTGGCGAATTTCTTCGCTACAGGGGTTTTATACCTTCAAGAAAAACTCGGAGCCTTGTTGTGGCAATTCCCGCCCAACTTTCTGTTTGATGAAGAACGTCTGGAAAACTTTTTCAGGCTTTTACCCACGACATTTGCCGAAGCTGTCGCCCTGTCAGAAGCCTCTCCACGTTACGGGAATCCTTACCCCTCGTCGTTTAAAAAGTTCCGCAAGAAACTTCATCATGCGATCGAAGTCCGCCACCACTCTTTCGAAAACCCCGCTTTTATCGAGTTGCTTAGAAAATACAATATCGCTTTGGTCTTTGCCGACACCGCCGGAACCTGGCCCTACATGGAAGATCTGACCAGTGATTTTATTTATTTGCGCTTACATGGCCCCGAAGAGCTTTACGCCAGTGGTTATGACGATGCCACACTTCGCTGGTGGGCGGATCGAATTAAACTCTGGACTGCGGGCAAAGAGCCCAAGAATGCACGTACGATCAGCGATAAAGCGGCAACAAAAAGAGAACGCGATGCTTTCGTTTATTTCGACAACGACATCAAAGTACGCGCACCGTTTGATGCACAAAGGTTGATGAAGTTTTTAGGAAAAAAGGTCTCTCAGAAAACTTCCGTAGAATCGCCACAGCCTCTCTGGAATAGCGATAGTGACCGTCCCCTTTAAGCCCTAAAGTTTCAATAAAAGATGAACTCCTCTATGAGTTGCGCCGAAATTGTTGTCAGTGACGTACTTTTAGACACTGAACCTGCCTGAGCTGTAATTAACGGGCTTATAGAGCCTGTCTCTCTAGCATCACTCTTGCTCTCTAGCTGGGTATGAAGATGCACGAGAATATGAAAAAAATTATCAAAGCCGTCTCAAAAAGAAGCACCCGTCATGTCGTGGGGTCCCTGTTGACGATGACTTTGGTGATCGGACTATTTAACTCGGCCAGCTTTCCTGAAGTGGTCGAACAGATGAAAAAGATCCAAAAAATGATTTTGGATGGCGTCGTATTTTCACATGATCCAGATATCGTCTATAACCGTGAAGAAATTTTGAACGACTATCAAAACCGTATCAGCGATGAGTTCTCAATTCCGGGCAATCTGCGTGATCGCGTGGGCTTCTGGTTTGATATTTACACCCGCTACGACTCGAATAAAAAAGTGGTGCATCACGCTCTGTATCCCTGGATTGTTTTTAAGGTGATTGATATTTCCCATATCATCAATGCAGAGACCCCCAAGGCCCGTTGGATGCGCAATCTGAAGGCCGATGACTTCGTCGACGAAGAAATTAAGAAAATCAAACAAGCCATGAAAGCCTTGGCGGACGGTCAAAACGTCGACCAGGAAAATTCATATCAAGTCGCGATTGCCAAGGCCTTTGCAAAGGTTGATGGCCCTTTGCAGGAAAATGCGCAAGAAGCCTTAAGAAACATTCGTTCACAAACAGGCCAAAAGAACTTCTTTGCGGAAGGCATTGAAGTCAGTCCGCTGTATTTAAGTGGAATGGAAGAAATCTTCCGCAATCACAATCTTCCCGTGGAATTGACACGCATTCCGTTCGTGGAAAGCAGCTTCAACCGCCATGCGGTCAGCAAAGTCGGCGCTTCCGGCATCTGGCAGTTCATGGACTATACTGGCAAAAGTTTTATGACCGTGAATGATCATATCGACGAAAGAAATTCTCCGTTTAAAGCCACCGAAGCTGCAGCTCGTTTGCTTAAAGAAAATCATATGATTTTAAAACGCTCTTGGCCGATGGCCGTCACGGCCTGGAATCATGGACCGTCAGGAATTCGCCGTGCAGCGAAAGCGGCCAATAGCGAAGATCTTGGTGTGATTGTCGCTAACTACCAATCTAAAACTTTCGACTTCGCTTCTTCTAATTTCTACTGCGAATTCTTAGCAGCCCTTTATGCCGAAAAGTATCATGAACAAATCTACAAGGATCTTCAGTATGAAAAGACTTTGGATCTGCACACAGTAAAGCTGGCGCGGGCGATCTCTGCGAAAGAACTTCTTCGTCGCAGCGGCTTGGCTAAAGAAGATTTTGTTATGTACAATCCAGATTTGAAGAAAGCCCTGGAAAGAAATGTCGCCATCCCTTCCGGCTTCAGCTTGATGGTGGACACACCAGCCCGCCTCGTTTTAAAAAGCCTTCTTACGAAGGATACCCGGGCTGTTAAAGATACTAAAATCACTCAAAATGATGATTTCGAATCGACCTCCGCCGTCAGCAAAAACTAAAAGGGCCGCGCCAGGCCCTTTTCCGCGCGTGCGGAAGTCCTGATACCTACTTCAGACACGAATAATAAACTTCGTAATCACCTTTCGGCAGCATATCTGTAAAGACGACGTTGACGCCGTTGACCGTGCGAGCTCCGTTATAAACTTGCCCGTCTTTCAGAACTAGAAGCGATCGCATGCTATCAATCACGGGCGCACAGGCCAGAGTGATGGATTTCAGTGTCTGACGGACCCCTTCAGCGATTCCTTGAACTTGCGCTGCATAGTCCGTCGCACACACGTCACCGATCACCCCGCCAGTCAGTTTAGAAATCTGTTCGTAGCGGTATCCGGCAGAATAACCTTCACCACTTAAGCAGGCCTTATCCCCTGGGCGAGCGATAATTGAATGAAAGCTGACGCTTTTTTGACCGTTAAAGGCCGTCTGCACATACTTGACGAAGTTTGCCGGGTCATTCTTAGCGCCGTTAGCAGATTCGTCTTCATCAGAGATCAAAACCACCGCCAACTGCGAATCAGAGCGAATGAAGTTCTTATTCGTCGCAGTCGCGGCCAAGGATCTTTCGATGGCGCGGTAAGCGGCATAGATTCCTTGCTCGTCACCACTGCCCGTTTCCGGTCTTTGTAAAGTCATACCCAAGGCGTTTCTTGCCACCGTATCGCTCATCGAAGAATTTAAAATATAATTATTTGTCTGGCCATAGATCGGCACCAAGCGTCCATCACCCAAAGTTGAACTTGAGGGATCTGTTGTCGTCACGGCAATTTGCCAATCCAACCCTTTCACCACATCCAGGAAGTTGCGCACACGTGAAGCCATGCTTTTTTGCTCGTATTCCATCGAACCCGAGTTATCAACTACGAACAAGATGTCCACTTTTTGATACTCGTTCACTTTCACGTTTTGCACCATCTGCTTGTATAAAGACGTCACCGTAAAGGTCACCGACTTTTCGGAAGACTGATTCAACTTGTCTGTTGCAGACACCTTCAAGGTGTATTCGCCGCCTGCAAGTTTAGGAAATAAGATTTTATTCGTTCCTGCCGCACAAGATTTTGCGACTGAGCCGACCATGCACGTTACATTCTTAACTCCCGCGCCGGGATCGGTGACCGAAAAAATCAACTCGACGTCCGTGCCTTCTTCCACAGGGGCGGATGGATACTTCGCAAAAACGATATCAGGTCCCGCTTGATCAATATAGATGCGGCGAACATAGCAGATACTGGTTCTGCCGTCGTGGTCACGGAACTGAACACTGAGCGGAACATTCTGATTTGTCTTGGTACTTAAGAAGTAACGGCTACCGACAAAGCTGCTGAAACTGCCTGAGGCACACGTTTCGTCTTCCGAAATTTTTGTATAGGCACTTGTGAAAGGGGGATAGAAGTCCAGCAAAAGATTCGTTGATGCCGTCAACACATCACCCTTATTGATATCAAAACCATTGGGAAGACTTGGTTGGGGGACTGTGCCACCATTGTCGCCTCCCCCAGTGCTGCCCCCGCTATTTCCGGTATCTTCAGGTGGCGGCTCTGTGATCACCGAAAAGTCACCATTGTTGTTATTAGAGGGAGCTTCCGTGCCTCCGCCGTTTTCTAGACATCCTGTCAGTGCGATAGCTCCAAGCAAAACGACGATCAATCCTAGATTCTTCATGAGATACTCCCTCTCCTGTTTTCATTTTGAAAGCAAAGACAGGGACATTTCAAACGAATCTCATTTTGAAATTTTTGTGACTAAAGCGTTTACACACTCAAAAACATTGCTGTCCAATTTCTTTTCACTTCAAAGAAACCGGCCTTTTTTACCGAAGTGCATGACAATGTTTCCGTTCAGTGGCACAAAAAGGTATGTCGGTGTTGCAGTTCCAGGATTGGGGCCTGATCAGTTATGAAGAGGCTTTAAAAAAGCAGTTAAGCTTGGTCGAGAAGGTTTCGAAAGACAATCTTCCTGGCTATCTTATATTTTGCACTCATCCCCCTGTTGTAACATTGGGCCGCTCGACAAAGCCTGGTGACGTGTTTGCCTGGAAAGGACAGCAAGTCGAAGTGACTCGGGGCGGACGCGCGACTTATCATGGTCCAAGCCAGCTCGTTATTTACCCGATAGTAAATCTGAATCAAATGCGCAAAGGCCGCAAAGAGCGTGACATTGTCCCTTTTCTTCGTGTTTTCGAGGAAGGCCTGGTCGATGTTTTAAAATCCTATGGCCTTGAAAACGTCGAAGGACGTTCTCTCACAGACGACACCGGCGTATGGATTGGCTCCAGAAAGGTGGCTTCCGTGGGCGTCGGCATTCGCCAATGGGTGAGCTTTCATGGGGCCGCCATCAACATGACCCACGATGCACAGGCCTTCCAGGGATTAAACCCTTGTGGCTTTCCTCCGGAAACAATGATCAGTCTGGAAGAAGTACTAAAGCGCCCTGTGAATCTGGAAGATTTTAAAGAAAAACTGAAATTGAAGCTTCTGGATATTTTGTAATAACTGCATCGGCGCCTGGATAGCACGGAACATGACGAATCCCCGCGCTCAACCAGGCTTCTGGATCAATTTCTATTTTCTTTTAGTGATAAAGTGATCCACAGACCAGCGTCCTGCGCCGTGAAGCATGAAGAAAAAAGCCGTGAAAAGATATAACAAAGCCATCTCTTTTTTCTGAAAAGGATCCGCTCCATGTGCACCGAAGACAGCGACAAGCATCGTGATGATGACCATCAATGCTGCCGGGCGAGTCAGAAGTCCAATCGCCAAGAAAATACCGCCGGCAAATTCGGCCAAAGCAGCCAACCAGGCAAAAAGTTCTGGTGCAGGAAAGCCCATGCTAGAAACACCACCGATCAACATTTCGTTGGGCGGAAGTTTTGCCAAACCGTGCGCAAACGCCATCGTGAAACCGATAAACACGCGCAAGATAGCCAATGCCACGTCATCCAGGTTCGTATTGTAGTTCTTTGCGGCAAGAAGTCGCATCATAAAGTTTTTCATCGCTGTCGTCCTTTTAATTTATTGAGGGGCGGGGGCGGAAGCCTGGAACTTTTTTAGCATGGGGATAATCATTGTGCGACGATTTCCCTTCAGACATGTATCAAAAAGCTCGATCAAGTCTTCTGTTTCATTTGATGAGATGTCACCATCGTAAAAGGCCATGGTCCAATTGGAAAACAACCGCGCTTCCGTCGTTGTTTCAATAAGCACACGAATGGAGTGGTTTCGATCATCCATCAAAATTTTACTAAGAACTTTTTTGACGTCTTGTTCGCGTCCTTCCAGGAGCTGCAAGAAATGGCCGTCGCGAAAAATCAGAACACCTGTGACTTCATCCATCTTGTTATTATTGCGTGAGACTTCGAGGATATCCTGAATATCAGAATAGCTGATATCCTCGGCAGCCTGACTTAAATAAACCAGTTGGAATACGGGTCCCATTAGTTCCTTTTTTAAAGTTAAGCAGGTCGGCTCATCATGATGACGGCTTCACCCTTCACCACGACGTCGCCATTCAATTTGGTGGCATTGGTTTCAACCGTGGCAATTCCTTTTTCTTTGCGAATACCGGTGATCTTAATGGTGATCACAACCGTGTCATCAATGAACACTGGATTCACAAATTTCAAAGATTGACCCAAGTAAATACCGCCGCCACCGATACCATCAACAAGGGCTCTGGAAATCAAAGCCCCTACGATCATTCCATGCGCAATACGGCGCCCGAATCTTGTTTTCGATGCGTACTCATCATCCAAATGAATAGGATTGCGGTCTCCGGAAAGATCCGCAAATTGGTGAACCATTTTGTCTGTCACCTGAACGGTGAAAGAAGCCGTATATCCTACATCCACTGATGCTGCCGTATCTGTCATTTCAAAAAACTCCTACAAAATATTCGCTGCCAGCTCAGCCAGCTCAGATCTTTCACCCTTGGTCAAAGTGACATGAGCGGCAATGGGTTGGCCCTTGAATCTCTCAACCGCATACGTCAAACCGCTGTTCGCAGAATCCACGTAAGGATTGTCGATCTGATAAACGTCGCCCGTGAGAACCACTTTCGTCCCACGACCAGCACGCGTAACGATCGTCTTGATTTCATGCGGAGTCAAGTTTTGTGCTTCGTCAACAATAAGGTATTGCTTCGGAATGCTGCGACCGCGAATGTAAGTTAAAGGCTCAATATTCAGCATACCCTGATTAATGAGCTCTTGCGCTCGGCCTGCCGCTTTTTTGTCCGCACCCATCAAGAATTCAACGTTATCAAAGATGGGCTGCATCCAGGGATTTAATTTTTGCTCAATGTCACCTGGCAAATAACCAATGTCACGCCCCATCGGGAAGATCGGACGAGACACCAACAGACGCTGGAATTGACCTTGATCCAAAGTCTTGTGAAGACCTGCGGCGATCGCCATCAAAGTTTTCCCGGTCCCTGCTTTTCCCACCAATGAAATGAACATAATTTCATCATTCAACAAACAGTCCAAAGCAAAGGCCTGCTCGACGTTGCGGGCATGGATTCCCCAGATAGAATCTGCCGCCTGCATCAGGGGCACAATGGCTTTTTCACTCGCGCTAAAACGCCCGATCGCAGAATGATTCGGATTCGCGGAATCCTTCATGATCACGTACTGATTCGCATAAAGCTTCACATCCGTGATAAAACGTTTTTCTTTATAGAAGGCGTCGATCTGCTCCGGCGAAACCATGATTTCCTGATAACCTTCGTAAAGATCATCGCGATTGATATCATTTGTTTCATAGTCCTTGGCGACCACGCCGTAAACGTCAGCCTTGATACGCAAGTTGATGTCTTTGGAGATCAGCTCCACTTTGTAGCGCGGATGCTGTTTTTGCAAAGCCAACGCCGTATTCAAAATACGATTGTCTGCCTTTTGATGATCGAGTTCAGAAGGCATCCCCGCCAACATCAAATCCGTATTGATGTAGACCATGGTTTCAGAGTTATCGATTTGTACGCCGCTGGCCAAAGAACCTTTTGCCCGAAGCACGTCGATGAAACGGCTGAACTGACGCGCATTGCGCCCGTTTTCGCCTTGGTCTCTTTTGAACTTATCCACCTCTTCGATGACAGAGATGGGAATGTGAACATCGGCCTCGCCGAATCGCAGGATAGCCTGAGCATCGAAAAGAATGACATTCGTGTCGACAACAATTTTTCTGCGTTTAGCTTTACTCAAGGACATCCCTCCGTAGTTATAGTCCTGAGAAATTCTGCAATTCAGACAGCAGAACTTCTACTGTCTAAATTGCAACAAATTGCAGGACTAAAGTCTACGGAAAAGGGCCGCGAGATAAAATTAAGAAATGTGGGAAACGAGAACATCCCCGGAGTCAGTTTTCAGACTGGCACTGACGTTTTCGATGAACTTCACAAAATGATGAAGTGCGACATCATTCATTGTGCCCTTCACAAAGTTAGCACCGTGACGAACCACACCTTCATCTTCGATGGCGCGACTGTTTGTTACACGAATCGTGAATGGGAAATATGTCGAATGATTCAAGTACACACGCATAGCCACTTCCTCACCTTGAGAGAAGCCGCCCTCGGTCAGTTCCAAATCAAACGCCATCCCGTTTTCAGAGATATCGTACAAAGCTGCTTTTAAAAGACCTTTTTCAGGAAGGACAACAAAAGCCCCCACGAACTCAGTCAGAATCGTACGCTTCACATCACGACGATCACGGCTCAAAATTTCTTGACGAGCCTCAGTAATATCAAGGACCTCCGCGCGCGCTTCTAATTTTGTATTTTCTAAAGAATTTTGAACTCTTAGGCGCGGCGTAATATCGAGAACCTTACCCATTATTTCCCCCTGTGACTCATTTCTTATCGGCAAAATATGTTTCAACTTTAGCCGTCTTGCACCAAGGTCCAGTTTCGTCTTATATTGAGACATGCCTGTGATCCGCGCTGTCTTTATCAGTATCTTAGTTCACTGCCTCTTGATGGGGACGGTGATGTGGATTGCTCCCCACTTTCAGACCCCTGAACCGCAAACCATTGAAGTGGAGCTAACCCCCGAGGCTCAGATTTTTCAGGCTTTAAAGCCGAAGGAACAACAGATCGTTCGCCAGGCCCTGGTCCCCGAAAAAATGAAAGTTCCTGACGACGACACCTTGGCGAAATTCCTGTCGGAACAAAAACAACGTGTTCGCGAACAAACTCGCGCGGCGCAATCAGGTATGACTGCCAATCGCAGCAATCAAACCACAGTGCCTGAACCGAAAAAAACGACTTCGTCGGCATCGACCCCCAACCATTCTTCACCGGCCCGCCCGAGTATGGATAAAGAGGGCTTTAAAGAAGTCGACATCAGCAAAGATCTGCAAGAGATGAATCGCTTCAACGAAGGCATGTCGACCATCGGTGAATCCATGCCGAATGATGTAAAAGTGGGGTCCTTCACTGCCCTGAATACTGATCGCTATCTTTTCTATACCTTTTATGCGCGCATGGAGGAGTTGATTCGCTATCGCTGGGAAAGTCGCGTGCAGCAGGCGATCGATCGTTTTGACCGCTTAACGCTGGTCAACGCCGGCAATCGTAATTGGGTGACTCATATTGAATTCATTCTGGATAAAAACGGTTTTCTGCGTCAGTCCTTGATCATGAAAAGTTCGGGAATTCCTGCTTTTGATGCGGCGGCCGTCAATGCCTTTCGTGACGCTAAGGTCTTCCCCAATCCACCGCCCGAGATGGTGCAAGAAGATGGCTTTATTCACGTCAAATTTTCCTTCACGGTGAACTATGCACCACCAGTTTTAGTAAATCGAAATTAAGACCTTTTTTAGCGTCTGGTCTAGGCATCTTTGGTCCAGCTTATCTCTTAAAACCCTGTCACTCGCCACAGTCCTTGCTAGAATGAAAGACATGAAAAAAATATTTTCAGTTTTCGCTTTGGCCGTTTTTTTATCGTCCGTTCCCGCTCACGCTCTTTACACGGAATTGGGCCTTTCTTATGGCAGAAAAACCACCACATTTGATGAAAACAATTCTTTCGATTCGGAATCCATCACCGGCTCTGTTTCCATTTATTTTCTGGAAAGACTGGCGTTGGAGTTGAGCTATACCGATGCCCGAGGCCTGCGCGAAGAAAAGGCCAACTCGGCAGATCCCCAAAGAACCACCACCCAGAAATCGCAAATTATGGGTGCCGATCTGATTCTGGTTTTTGCAGATAAAAAATCTTTGTTCCAGCCTTATATCAAAGGCGGCGGCGCCCAAATCAGCCGCTATCAGGAAGTCAAAATTGAAGGCCAAGATTCTTACACTATCGAGCCGGAAAAAGCGACGGTGCCCAGCTATGGCGCAGGTTTAAAAATCCAAATGACTGAAACCTTCGGCATCAAGCTTAGCTATGACGTGTGGAAAACACCGATAGGTGGGGGTCTCCAAACCGACGACTCTTCTGTTCGTGCAGGCGTCACTTGGGTGCTTTAAAATTTCTAACGGTGTCGTTCTTCGTGCTGGGTCTTTGTGGATGCCAAATGGGTTATCTTATGAAGTCCGGAGTGGGACAGATGAAGCTTCTTGGCAGTCGCGTCCCCTTGGACGAAGCGCTGAAAGACCCGCAGTTGGATGAGCTTAAAAAGAATAAGCTGCGTCTAGCACAGGAAGCCCGTTTATTTGCCGAGCAAAGTTTGCATCTGACCGCGACAAAAAACTATACATCCTATGTGGAGCTGGGCCGCCCCTATGTCACGTATGTCGTCAGCGCAGCGCCACGCTGGGAACTTAAACACTATCAGTGGTCTTACCCTTTTATGGGAAAAATGCCGTACAAAGGATTTTTCAACGAAAGTGATGCGCAAGAACTTGAATCTGAGCTTCAGGAAGAGGACCTAGACACCTACCTTCGCGGTGTTTCAGCCTACAGCACTTTGGGGTGGTTCAACGATCCCATTTTAAGCTCAATGCTTCGTTATGACGACTACACCCTAGTGAATACGATTATTCATGAAACGGTTCATGCCACTTTGTATATTAAAAACTCGGCAGACTTCAATGAGCGTCTTGCCACTTTTTTAGGAAACAAAGGTGCGGAGCAGTTTTATCTTAAGCGTGAGGGTCCCGAATCTCCGACTTTAAAAGAGATTCAAAAGGAAAATGCCGACAGCAAAACCTTCTCAAAATTCATCACTGCAGAGCTGAAAGAGCTTGAACTCTGGTATAAAAATCTTCCGGCATCGCAAAGAGACGAGGCGCGACGCCAAAAACGCATTCACGAAATCCAGGACAAGTTTGCTAAAAATATTCAGCCACAGTTATTGACTGATCATTATGCCAAGTTTCCGGAACTGAAGTTAAACAATGCTCGCCTGCTAGTTTATAAAACCTATATGCAGGATCTCAGTGACTTTGAAACATTATACGAGCTTCTCGACTCGAATTACGCGCGTTTCATCGAAACCTGCAAATCCCTGGAAAAATCAAAGGATCCCAACCAAGGATTGAAAGACCTGATTGGCTCTTTGAGTAAACACCCCTAGGCCCAGTTGTGTAAATCACGGCGATGACTTCTTTCGAAAAACTTCGTATCCTCTTTCATAGTTTTCGGAGGATTCAATAATGAAGTTGATTGCCGCTTTTTCTTTAGTGCTCATTCTTGGCGCCTGCGCCACCAAGTCCCCCACGGAAACGCGACTGCAAAAGTTGAACGATGTCGGGGTCGTGGCTCTTTTCGACGACACTCTACCCGTGAAATATGTCGGCACCGGAAAAAAAGGCAGCCGGGAAGTGTCTGCTAACATCACCGGTTGGTCTTTAAATCAGAGCGTCTCTGCAGAGATTCAAAACAATCTAAAAAGTAAAAATAAAAATGTTTTCCTGCTGAACGTCGATCCGGAAGTTATCAAAGTCGGCAAACAAACTGGTGCACAACTTAAAGATATCTATCTGGGCAACCGCTACCAGCTTTTACAAGACTATCTGGGTAAAGAAGCCGTACGACAGAATGCCAAGTATTTGTTTGTCCTGCACCCAACCACCCATGAAGGTTTCGCCGACTATCGCGCCGGCTTTGGCTTCTATTGCCAAACCAACGCCACCAATTCCGGAGACTTGCAAGGCTACACGCTTTTACGGGCTCAGCTGTGGAATGTGACGACCAAAGAGATGGAAGCCACTGTGAACATTACTCCCGAGGATCTAACATTTAAAACGGGTAAGACTTGTGCCGAGGCCCTGAAATTAAGTCCAGACAAGGTCGCGACCTTATACAAGGAACAAATGATGGAACTGGCTAAAAAGTCGGCCGATCTAGTTTTAATTCGCACAGGATTGCAGAATTAATAGTGCTTATTCACAGACTGTCACCTCCTCGTATCTGTATTGGGTACAATAAAGACACATCAACCGTAGGAGGTGATATATGGCTAATCAAAACATGAACCAACAAAACCAGCAGCAGTCCTCAAAAATCCCTTCTAAAGAACAAAACTTGGAAAAAGAGTCACGCAATCAGCAACAACAGCAACCTGGTAGCAAGCAAGACGAACAATTCCAACGTACTTCCCAAGGAAGTGTCGAGGACGACTCTGAAGAGCAAGCTCCTTAACTACAAACCTTGTCACTTGGTTTTCTAGGATAAAAATCTTGGGAAATGTTTCGCCGTCAAGACGAGACATTTCCCAAGCCTAGATAAAAGAATCTCGTTATTTTTCTTCGATGAGTTTCGGCGATGGCAAAGGCTTTCCCCCCTTGCCCGCCTCAGGATTGGTCAGCATGGATTTAATCCGGTTGGTTAAATCCAGCTTAATGACCAGATATTGAACTAAGCGTTCTGCACCCAGCAGCGGCTTTAATTTATCAAATTCTTCTTCACCGATGCGACCATAGCTTTGCAAATTCTTTCGGTACTTGGAAAGTTCATCTTCTTTGACTTTGGTGGTTGTCGCCTTCTGCATCTTTTCGATAGAAAGCTGCATTTCATGATTCAGATCTGATTTTTTTCTGTTCAGCTCTTTCACGAGGTCCGTGAATTTTTTTTCTTCAACCGGCGTCAGCTTTAACTCGTCACTCATTTTCCAAATCAATAGCTCTTCCAATTGATTGCGTTTTTCCGCAGCCTGCACGGCAAAAGAAAATGAATGCACAAATAGAACTGAAATAGCAAAAAGAAAAATCAAACGCACGCTTATCACCCGAATGGGTGACTAGCGTCCGCTTTCACCCATAATTTTATTGAATTTAGATACTGATAAATTTTCGAATGATTCGCGAGCTACGTCCATATAAAAATCAGATTCGCTCTGAGAGCTGATTAAAGTCTGGGACAGGTCCTCTGGGGACAACAGCGCTTCTGCCACAATTCGTTCATGTCCATCGCTCAAAAGACCCACGCGTTGCATGGATTGGTTTACTTTTGACACCTGAGTGAGCAAGAGAGACGCAAAAATGAAAAGGGATGTTACACCGCCTGCCGGATAAAGCCATCCTCTCCAGTGAGAACGCAACAGATTACGCGGCGTCATTAGCACCGGCGCAGGTGCGATGGCTTTCTCCTCGACTTCAGCCATGATCTTGTCATGCAGACGTTCGAAAAAATCTTCGTTCATCGGGAGTTCAAGATCATCAGCCTTTTTCAATCCCTTTCGGACTTTATCTAAACGATCCATGCGATCCATTGACTATCCTTCTGCTTCCGCAAAACGTTGATTCACTTCCATAAAGAAACCGCCTACTTCTTCCGTCCAATTTTTGAGTTCTTCTTTTTGCTCAAAAGTTTGACGAAGTTTAAGGAGAGCGTGGCGGTAATTCGCCTTCGCAGTGTCATAAGGACACTCCATAATATCGGCAATCTCGTTAAAGCTAAGATCTTCGTAAACCCGAAGAACCAAAGCTGTTTTTTGTTTGAAGGGTAACTTCTCCACCTCTTGCTGAAGGATGTCAGCCACCGCCGTGTGCACCAGAGTTGTTTCAGCTTCTGCCTCAACAGCAAGCTGCACATCATCTATATCGACGGTTTCTCTTTTCCACTCGCGGATTTTGTTTCGCGCCGTATTCACAGCAATCTGAAACAACCAGCTCTTAAAAGAAGCCCTGCCCTCAAAGGAGTTCAACTTCTCGTAAGCTTTGATGAACGCTTCTTGCGTCACATCCTCCGCCGTGTCCATGTCCTTCACAAACCTCAAACTCAGCCGCAGCACACTTCTTTGATGTCGTTTCACGAGTTCGGAAAAAGAACGTCTGTCGCCAAACTTTACTTTTTCAACCAGTTCAAGATCCGATACTAAAAGATCTCTCTCCATACTTTGACTCGCTTCTGTCTAAATTCGGTTAACGTTCTGAATTTTTTTCCCAGTGAAGCCGTCTGGCCCCCCTCAGCTCGCGGTAAATTCTCCCCCAAACCCGCGCTGCCTACAGTGTTTCTTTAATGCAACGTTGATGCCGAAGAAAGAAGGCCAAAATGGCTCTAAATATATGAAATAATTTATGAATTACGCATTCCGTTATGCCATGTATTAGCAAAACTTATGGCTCTGGTCGTTCGTCCAGGCGCAGAAAATAAAAAAGGGCCTCTTTGTAGAGGCCCTCACACACAGAGGGAACCAAACTCATTATGAGTAAAAATAGTTATTCAAGACAAAGCAAAGAACCCAAAGATGCCGGTGGCATTGGGAAAATTTGTTCTCGTTGCACCTGGGCGGTCAGATGTCCCGTCACGCCACGCTCGACCTCAATTAGAAGTCTTCCGTCGCCTTTGCGGGCTTCCGTGCAAGAATATAGGGACTCTTTATCTGCCAGTTTCGACTTCCGACTGTCCAAACAGTAAAGACTGATGGTGTCTTCACCTACAGTAAGAAGACCTTGTTTTAAAGTTACCAGATAGGTGTCACGAATTTCGAAGAGTACGTGAGTCTCGTCTATCTTTCCCGTGCAAACTGCGTGAGTGACCGGCGTTTGGGCCTGTACCGACAACGCAGCAAAAAAACATATAAGTGCGGCGCTAATTTTCATGAAAGTCCTCCTCCCAGGTTTCGAGGCGGTTCTAACAGACTTTGGCGATAGCAGTAAGGGTTTTTAAAGCGCGGGTGCTTCTTTCAAAAGAACGGACAATTTTTGGACCTAAGAAATAAAAAAAACCTCCAAAAAGGAGGCTTTCTCACGGAAACCTATGGAGCAATGGTCACTTTATTGCGACCGCCCTGTTTGGACTGATACAGGGCTTTATCCGCACGGTCGTAGATTTGCGTCCACTCTGTCTCTTGCGGAAGTTTAGTGGCCACGCCTACGGAAATCGTTACGGGGATTTTTTTATTTTCAAAAACGAACTCATGCGTTTCAATCGTCTGACGAATGCGCTCGCCGACTTCCCCCGCCGTTTTTGCCGGAGAGCCTGACAAAAGAAGAACGAACTCTTCGCCACCATAACGTGCAAAAAAGTCATTTGAACGAATCAACTTGGTAATGACGATCCGACAAAGCTCTTTAAGAACATAGTCGCCGCCAGGATGGCCATAACTGTCGTTAATTTTCTTGAAGTGATCAATATCGAAGGTCACAAGACTGAGAGGTTCATTCAAAACTTCGGACCGCTTCATGGCTTCGGGGCCTTTTTCAAGCAAGGCGCCTTTGGAGTGAGCCCCTGTCAATGCATCCTTCTGAGCCCGCTCATACATGGCCGCGTTCGTCATCGCTTCAATACTTCCTTTTTCCAGGAACTTGAAAATCACATTGCCCGTTTTAATTTGATCATTGTTTTTAAGAAGGCAGGATGCCAACGGCGGAATCACCTGACCGTTCACGATTGTTTTGTTCGTGGAACCCAGATCGATAACTGAAACTTCACTGCCATTGACAGCAAACTTCGCATGTGAACGACTTAAACTTTTATCATCAATATAAACTTGGCTTTCCACGGATCGACCGATCACGATGTCATTCGCAGTGATGGGATACTGTTTTCCCACGTATCCCGGAGGACCAATCAAAACAACAATCGCCGGTGGAACTTCGTCTGCCTCTTTCAGGCGGCCACGAAAAGTGTCACTGGCGACAATACTGGTTTTTTCTAAGTTGTCATTGGAAGAATCATCGTTGTGAGCCATAGAGAAAAGTATAAGACTTCTCGACGACTTATGACAATCACGCTTTCTTCAATTTTTCTTTCGCTAGTCTCTTGCCTAGCTCTACGCCTGGCTGATTGAAAGCGTCGATTTGCAGGTACTCACCCATGCCCGCAACAACCAACTCCCAGAACATAAACATGTATCCCAAGGTGTGCTCGTCTAGGACCTTTGTCTTAAGAGTCATGGTAGAAACACCGTTTTGGGTCAGAGCTTCCTGTGTGGCCAAAGCTTCTGCCCTCAAAAGTTCCCCCATGGTGCGACCTTCAAGATCCACCGTCTCCATAAACTGGGACTTTTTCAGACGTTGCGATCCACCTTCAGCTTCATCAATGCGCATGAAAATCACGAATTTATCGCGATGTCCTTCCATCACTTGTTGCAAAATCGAATGTTGATCCGAAGCACCCACCGCCGACATCGGTGTGCTGGCTCTTCGCGCCGGCCCGCCATCCCGACCGTGCGCTTTACCCAATGATTCGGCCCACAGTTGCTGGAACCAAGCTCCGAAATTTTTAAGTCGCGATCCGTAAAACCACAATAGAGTGATCCACTCTTCGCGCTGATAGCTTTGCGCCACTTGGGCCATAGTTTGTGTCACCAGAGCCGTGTCATTCAGAGCTCGCATCGCACCGACGCGAAATTTTTCCAGATCTAATCCAAGATAAGCCGCTGGCATCATCCCCACCGGAGACAACACCGAAAAACGCCCACCGACATCCACGGGGATTTCACACATGGGCACGTCATTTCTTTTTGCCCACTGAACAAGAGTATTTTCTTTGGTCTCAGAGATGACTGCACTTTGCGCAGCTAGTTTCAGGTTTTCCTGTTTATAGATCTGATCGATAAATTCGAGTGAGCATAAAGACTCAATCGTTGTGCCACTTTTGGAAATGAAGATCCAGCCGACTTCCTTAAGGTCACCCAGCTCTTCAAGCAAAGTTTCAAATTCCAGAGCATCTACGTTGTCGACAAAAAACATATGTTTGGCGCGGAAGACTTCCGCCAAAACGCGATTCCCTAAAGAGCTTCCGCCCAAACCGACGATGACAAGTTGGGTGAAACGACGACTGAAATCCTGGCCGACTTTATGCGACTGCTGCCACAATGGAATACGTTCCACCAATTGCGGAAAGCCAATATCTTTACGGTGCAGGAAGATTTTTAAAGACTCCTGACATTTTTGTAGGATTGAATCGTCGAGTTTGTGACCAGCTTGAACTATTTCCAACATACATCTGCCTCATTGTAAGAGAGGCCAGTATAGTGGGCCTCTAAGAAATCGCAACGTCTTCTTCGATACGGTGGTATCCTTTCCACTCTTTTAAGCGACCGCGCGGACGCCCGCCGTCTTCAGGATACTCAATCAGTACATAAGTGAGTTTTGTGATTTTGCCTAGGGACACAATATCCAAAGATGTGATCTCCGTCCATGTCCCTGAGTTAAAATATTCTTTGTTCTCGGACCACTGACGATACTGATAAACGTGGGTGTGTCCAAAAACAACCGTATGCACGCGATCATCATGAAGGATTTTACGCGCCGACTCACTGAGATCAGGAAAAATAGCACTTTCAGCGATCACTTTGATGATGCGCTTCAAGGGATAATGCCGTCGAGGGTCTTTAATGAAGGCGCTGCGTGCAAAATAAAACAGCGCCATGAAAAAAGCGCGAATCATCGTTTTGGTTTCATTTACTAAAGACCAACGCACCATTTTTCCAAAAGGACGGATCTTGTCCACATGGGGATAGTGCTGCTTGATCTTCAACACGACTTCCAAAAAGAAATGCGATCCGAAGGGCAGATTCAGAATGGGTTCCACCAGGTCCTTCTTTAGGAAGAACTTTTTGGGGTCCATGCGATTGGCCGCTTCATGCATATGACCATGTTCGATATGCACACCATCAAAGAAATAGACAATATTCTTAAAACGGATTGGCGTGCCGATCACCTGATTAAGATAGGCGCGGCATGCGGGCCACAACATTCCTTGATCATGATTTCCGACGATGTAAGTAATGGTGTTATTGGGTTTGGAGGCGAACTCTGCCAAAGCATGGAAAACATTGGCATGGCCCTTCACAATGTCTTTCAAAATTTCTAAAGTTACTGATTCGGTGATGACCGACAGAAAATGACCTTTGTAATCACACTGCAGAAAATTAAGAAAATCACCATTGATGATCAGTTCAACTTCATAATCGCGATAGACACCGGATGAATAGTAGTGAATGAACTCCACCAACTTTTCCCCATAATAAAATTCTTCTAAAGAATTGATTCCGCCTTGATCCAAAAGGCGACCTTTCCCCAGATGGAGGTCGCTGACAACAACTTTGATCTTTTTAACAGGAGCGGGCTTCACCGTGACGGCGATCTCGTTGCTCTCTTCTGGGGAAGCAGATTCCATACTACTCAGCTTTCTTCAGTGGAACGGCACTTTCCTCTTTAGCTTCCAAGTTCGTCAAGGCTAAACGCAGAGCGCGCTCAGTCCGTTTGACCTGATCTTGGTTGGCCTCGATCGTCTTGTTAAGCTCAAGACATTTCTTACGATAATTATCGAGTTCCTGAGAGAGCTGATCAATCTTTCTTTTCTGTTCTAAAATATACTCATCTTTGGACCGAACAAGAGCCGACTTTTCTGCACGCAGCAGTTCCAGACGGTTCTCGAGTTCTCTTTCGCGAACACGGATCTTCTTAAAGTCCGATTTAAGTCTAGTTTCCAGTTCTTCAACTTTAATACGCGCTTTAGCAACTTCATTTTCTTTGAACTGAAGATTGCCTTTTAAAATAAGAATTTCGCTTTGTGCGGATTCCTGAATTTCGGTTTTTTCTTTTTCTAAAGAAGTAATGCGAACTGTCAGTTCATCCGTGCGTGTACGAATGATTTCACCGGCCGAAGCCAGCTCTTCATTGTCTGCGCGAAGATGCTCAACTTCTCTTTCCAGTTCCAGAATGCGCTGCTGAGCGAGTTTAAGATTTTCGGCCTGGGCCAAACTGGCGTCCACCGAGGTCATGACATTCGCGGAACCACGACTTCCCCGAAAATTCCCCACACTGACTTTGACATCCACATCAGCGGATTTGCGCGCCCCTAAACGAGCGTTCGCGAAACCATCCACCGCAACAGTTTTGTCTGCATCCGAGTTACTGGAGGCGACTGACGAGGTGGCGTTGAAATCTTGTTGAATCGATACAGTTTTGTCTTCACCACCGCCAGGTTGGCCACTGAAAACAGGGCGCGTGGATTCATCCACAGAGTCCTGCGAGGAAAAATCAGGCGTTGGCGGAGAAAACAAGTCATCGGAAGACTGATAGCCGCCATCAGAGGAAGGACCTTGATAACGCTCTTCTTCTGCTATCGGTGCCGAGTTGACCATGAAACGTTCTGACGGAGGCAAATCGCCAAATCCCTCAGGCATATCAAAGTCCTCGACCGGAACATCTTCTTCAGACGCTTCGGCACCACCGGTAAACTCTGAGGCATCAAGGTCTTGCTCTAAGCCTTTTTCCAGATTGTCCCAAAGATTATTTCCCGCATTGGTTTTTTCTACCCGATGAGCTTCATCATCCAGCGTCGGCAGGCCAGAAAATTCGCCATCCGAAGACTCCGAATGATACGAAGAATCGGACTGAATATCCTTAAGGTCGTCCATCAAGGACTCAATAAGGTTTTCCGCAGCTGAAGATTTCTTTTTCTTTTTGCTCATATCTATAGGGAAATATCGGAATTTTTCCTGGTCCCCTTTAAGAATAATAAAGCCGACGACAGATATCAGGATGAAGGTCCGGAGTTTCTCAAAATGAAACATCTTATCGCACCTTCTGCGGTCGAAAACGCGGGAAGTTGGCCACCGATCCTAGGTCCCAGTCGCGTTTACAGCGTCACTGAAACATTTTATTGTTTATATAAACAAAGGATATTTATGAACTCAATTGCCATCGAATTTACCGAAAGAATGTCGGGATTCGTTGTTCCAAAAAAGCTGACTCTTTCTGCAGGGAAAGGCCTTTCTCATTCTGACTTCCAGGCAGAAAACGACCGTTTCGACAAACAGCCTTTTGAATTTACCGTGACCATCAAAGTCCCCAACCTGGAAAACTTTCTTAAGGACCATGGAACTCCATCGCAAGTTTTTGGCAAGATCACTGACTTCCGCTTTCGCGAAGAACTGCGCGTTGAAAACGGCTATTTTCAACTGTTCACTTCGCCTTCCATCAGTCCCGACTTCGCCACGGTAAAAGAAATGCACTACACCCTGTTCCTGACGGATCGTGAAGGAAAAAAATGGACCTTCTTCGGCTTTAAGGAACTTCTGAAAGAAGAGCTTTCCCAAGTGTGGAAGCAGACGACGACCTTGTACTACTATCTTTGGGAAGGACATTCCTTACTGAATAATTATGGCGACAAAGAGGTGCACGCCATCGGCAGTCTGCGCATTTCACCGAGCGATTTTTTAACTCAGATGAAAAGCTTTAAAACCAACGCGGCGACCTTTCGTGAAGAAAAAGAAGCTTTGCTAAAGTATTTTAAAGCGTTCACGGACACGCTGTGGGAAAGCTATGCGCCCTACATCTTCACCACGACATCGGCGCGCTGGAATGAACACCCCTACCCTGTACACACCACGCAAGGAGTGGCCTTAGGTGAAAACTCGCTTCATCCACTAGACACGCGCGATGGACTGACAATTTCATTGCAAAGATTTCGGCATCAGGACAGCAAAGATGTCGTCCTTCTTTTGCATGGCCTGACGACATCGACCGATATGTTTATTATGCCCGAGCACCAAAATCTGGTGAACCATTTGCACACCTCGGGATACCCGGATGTATGGTCATTAGACTGGCGCGGCAGCGGACGTTTCACCTACAACATGTCCCCCCATCGCTACACCATCGACGATGTTGCCAAATTTGACATTCCCCGCGCGGTCGAATTCATTCGGGAAAGCTGCGGGGCCGATGTTCGCATTCACGTGGTCGCTCACTGTGTTGGCGCACTTTCATTCATGGCTTCTTTAGCGACGGGACAGGTTCGCAATATCGCCAGCGTTATCGCCAACAGTGTATCGTTAACTCCTAAAGTCCCCTGGCAAGCCCTGGCTAAAATGAGGGTGGGACCAGAAATTTTTGAACAGCTCTTGGGTTATCCCTATGTTTCACCTGCCATTCCTTATTTTCCGGCCCGTGCGTTTGGACGCTGGATTTACTGGATGGAAAGAGGCCTGCGCAGCGAATGCAAAGAACCCGCGTGTCATATGGTGAGTTTCATGTGGGGATGGGGCTTCCCGGCCGCTTTCAATCATCGCAACATTCATCCTGTCACACATCGTCGTCTTAAAGATCTGTTTGGCGGAACAAGCTTTCACTATCACAAGCACATCCGAAAAATGTTGCTGACCAAGGCCTCCGTTTCGTTTGATGGCAAAGTGAACTATTTGGAAGAATCCATGAAAAAGGATCTGCCCCCCATTCTTCTGATTTCGGGAACCGACAATCAGATTTTTCCAGGTGCCAACAAGGCCACCTACGAAATTTTAAGTCAGACGAAAAATGCCGCAAAGGTGACGTACAAAGAATTCACCAACTACGGCCACCAGGATGTCTTTATGGGGCAGTTCTGTCATGCCGAAGTTTTTCCAGAACTGATTGCTTTTATAAAACAACACTCTGGGACATCTGGAATTGAAAATCGCAAACTGCGAATTGCCTGAGGTTAAAGTGAAATTAGACTATGACTATATTGTGATCGGGTCCGGCTTTGGCGGCTCGGTGATGACCTGTCGACTCGTTGAAAAAGGTTATAAAGTGTGTCTTTTAGAGCGCGGACGCGAGTGGAAAATGCACGAATTCCCGCGTCGCCCCCACGAAGTCCGCAAGAACATGTTTTGGGACCCGGCTGATAATAAATATGGACTGATGGAAGTTCGCGACACGCCTGAAAGTGACGTCATGACGATCACCCCCAGTGGTTTGGGTGGCGGCAGTCTTATTTATGCCAATGTACTTTACAAAATGCCCGAAGATTTTTTTCGGGGATGGCCGGGCGGAATCACTCGGCAAAAACTGGAACCTTACTATGAACGTGTCTTGCGCACGATGGAGGCCAAGCCCTATCCTTATGATTCACATCCTTATTATCGCAACACCCCGAAGACCACCCTTCTAAAAAAGCTCACCGAAGAAATGACGACCGCACCCGAATCGACAGAAAAACCCAAAGTCGTTCATCCGCCATTAGCCGTGCGCTTCGAAGGGAAATTCCCCGGACATCAGACAAGAAATATTCACGGCGCTTTACAATCTCGCTGCAACAAATGCGGCGACTGCGATATCGGGTGCAACATTCACGCGAAAAACACGTTGGATTTAAATTATTTATTCCGCGCCCGGAACTGGGACGGCGCAGATCATAAAGCCGAGGTACGCACTCACGCTGAAGTCGTGCGGATAGAGAAAAAACAGAATTTTTATGTCGTCACCTATGTGATTCCTGAATTTCCTTTGCAGGAAAATTCTTTCACCGCGAAAAATGTCGTCTTGTCGGCGGGCTCTTTAGGTTCAACATCGTTGCTTTTAAAAATGCGACGTCATGGACACTTGCCTTTGTTGAACAAATGGTTAGGAAAAAAGTGGAGCGGAAATGGCGACTTCATTTCTTTGATTTTTAAATCAAAACACAACGTCGATGGCACCAATGGCCCGGTGATCACCAGCTCGATTGAATACAGGTACAAAGACTACGAGGATGGCTATCCACATGGAATGTTTATTCAAGAAGCGGGTTTCCCGGTCGGCTTCGCCTGGTTTCTTTCGGGCAAAGTACCGCAGTTCAGTGGCTTGTGGGGACTGGCTTCGATGGCGGCACATCACTTAAAGAAATACGTGTTCAAAGTTCTGAAGATCAGCAGCCAAGATCAGATCAACATTGGCGACGAGATGGCCCATAGTATCGACCGCGCAGAGTTCACCAAACGCTGTTTGGTTCTTTTAGGTATGGGCCGGGACAAACCTGACGGAGAAATTCAGTTGCGCAATGACGATCAAGCCCTGATTCGCTGGAAAATTGATGAAAGTCAGCCGCACTTCACACGCATCCGCACAGAAATGAAAAAATTGGCGGAAATGGTCGATGGTGTCTATGTCGAAAATCCGCTCACACACCTGAAGAAAGTCATCTCCGTGCACCCTTTAGGCGGCTGTCCTATGGGCGACTCGGAACACACCGGTTTCGTCAGCACCAAGGGGGAAGTCTTTGGCTATCCCGGATTGTATGTCGTCGATGGCAGCATTTTACCAACTTCCACCGGTAGCAATCCTTCCTTAACGATCGCCGCTATGGCCGAATACATCGCCGATCAAATTCCCTTAAAACAGACACTCTTGATGGAAGAAAGAATTAAAATTGAAAGCCTTTAAAAAAACAAAGGCGCCCTAGGGAAAGGCGCCTTCGTGGGGGGTATTCTAAGTAAAATGTAAGCCCTCTTTTTTCGGGGGAAGGAGAAGGCCAGAGGGCTCAAGCTTACTTAAGTTCGTTTTGCTCTAAAAGGGTTTTGTATTGGGCTCGAGTGCTTCTGATATAGCTTTCAGCTTCCGCCATTTTCTCGGGCTTAATACCGTTATCTAGGTACGCTTGTGCAATTTGCACCGCAGCCATATCATCCGTTCCAAGAGCGAGAGCGTTGATGCTATCCGCAGCCACAGGATTGAGAGCTTCAATGCCGCCAGCAACTGTCAATTGCAGGGTGTGGTTAAGATCGTTGTAGATTTGTAAGATCGCTTGTCTAACAACGACACCCTCTTTTGAAGAAGCGAGAGTTTCGCTTGTCACATCCATCAAGTCTCTGATGACAACCTGATCGGCTTGCGGAGCTTCACAGAAAGCATCCATTTTTTGATGAACTGGCGCCAAGGCTTGTTTTAGACCTGGGAGATCCTTATTAGCAGCTTTGTAAAGAGTGGCACAGGCCTTCTTTGCAGCCGTTAAAACTCTTGCTTCTGCCTTCGCATTGCCGACAAAAAGACCACTGTGTGTGATAGCTTCATCACGCACGGGAGTGTCGAGCATGATACGCCCTGTAAGATTTTGAAGAGTGGCATCATCAACCGGCTGCTTATGTAAAATCTGTCTTTGACGAAGCGACTCATGAACAAAAGCGGCCGCCTGCGAATAGAAGCCAAGCTTATTCCAGGAAGGGATCGAAACATGAGCACGGCCATCAACATAGAAGATCACCGGTGCAAGATCCTTAGCCTGGCACGCTGATTGGCCATCGACCACGGCACGATTTACTTGGGTTAGACTAAATGGTGTGACAACCATCTGGAGGCTCTGCAGAGTTGCTTCCAGTGTAGCAAGTTCTGGCATCACTTGGGTCCAGGCTTTAACTCGGCTGACAGCGAACTGATAGGCTTGAGTTTCAGTATGCTTAAAGCTGTCAAAACCGATAAGGTTCGCCACCGATGTTACGTGGACTTGCTCGCCACGACGATCCTGAAAATTTGGTTTAGCCAGCGCCAGGTCAAGGAGTACGGGCTGACCGCCATTTAACTCGGGCTTTATGCAAAATGTGCCGCCACCACTTGAGCCAATGCCTCTGGCTGACGCCAATAAGGGCGCCACTGTCAAAGACGTAAACATCATAAGACTCAGGAAACGAAGTGCGGTTGATTTGATGAGCATATAATTCTCCTTTAAATTTAAAGTTCAATTAGCGTGCCCAATAGAGGGGCGCTTTTGGAGGGGACATTCTGGTTGAAGAACAAGCCCTCTGGATTTTTTTTGGGGGGGGAGGAACCAGAGGGCTCAAGCTGACTGAAGTTCGTTTTGCTTACCAAATAAATGTCGTTTGCAGGGTGTAGTTAAGGTGGTTATAGACTTGCAAGACATGAGATCTGACAACGACACTGTCTTCTGAAGAAGCCAGGGTTTCACGTGCTACATCCATCAAGTCTCTGATGACAACCTGATCGGCTTGCGGGTTCTCACAGAACGCATCCATCTTTTGATGAATCGGCGCCAAGGCTTGTTCTAGACCCGGGATGTTCTTCTGGGAAGAACTGTAAAGGGCCGCGCAGGCTCCCTTTGCTGCCGTCAAAAATCGCGACTCTACCTTTCCAGCATCACGCACCGGAGTGGCAGCAGCCTTTGACGACACCAACATTGGCGCCATCAAAGAAGTTAACATCATAAGACTCATGAAACGAAGTGAAGTTGATTTGTTGAACATATATTTCTCCTTATAGGTTGAAGTTCATTTCGTGCGCCCAATGTAACGCTAAGCATTATTTGCGTAAATATATACGTTATTAAAAACTTCAGAAAGTATGTATAATTCATACACATATGACTAAAGACGTTTTTCAATTCACTGATTATCGAGCCTTCATTAAAGCCCAAGTCGATCAAGATCAAAACCGTTGGGGGATCTGGGCAAAGCTAGCGCAGGCGGCTTCGTGCAAGCCGACTTATCTGTCACAGGCGATGCGAGAAAAATGTCATCTAACCTCTGAGCACATGCTCGGCATCGCTCGCTATTGGGACCTTTCCGATGCCGAAACCGATTTTCTTCTACTTTTATTGGAGTATGCCCGAGCCGGCACGCAAGAGCTTAGGGATTATTTATTTTCAAAAATAAAGCGCATTCGTAAAGAGCGAGAAGACATTGCGACACGACTTAAAAAGCCTAAATTTGAAACCGGAGAAAAGGAAACACTCTATTACTCTTCCTGGTTCTGGTCTGCCCTTCATGTGATGGTCTCGATCCCTGAATATCAGTCGCCCAAGAAAATCGCCGCACGCCTGTCTTTACCCGTTGAGTTTATTGAACAGGCCCTTCAGCGCCTGGCCACTCACGGTATCGTCACGCGCAAAGGTCAGGGGTGGACCTACGGAACTGCGGACGTGCATATCCCCAAAGACTCGCTTCTTGTCGGTGTTCATCACAACAATTGGCGACAACGGGCTGTCGCCGACTCGACGTCACCATTGGGTTCGGACGGTGTTCATTATACATCCGTTTATTCATTGAGCCGAAATGATTACCAGCATCTTAAAGAAAAGATGTTAGAGCTGATTGAGTATTCACGAAAGAAGATCGTCGACTCAAAGGAAGAAGAGATTATTTGTTTTCTGTGCGACATTTTCCCGGTGTAGGGGGCTCGAAGAGGTCCCAATTCAAGGCGCCCCAAAGGCGCCTTGAATTGAACCTTCTGAATAGAAGAATTAAAGCGTGATGACTTTTTTGTAGTCAGCCAGGCGTTTTTCAACATCGCCCAAAGTGACTTTTGAAAGAGCACGCACCGAAAAATCCTGAATCGTGTGGCTCGCCATCATAGAACCCATGATACAAGCTTGTTTCAAATGACCCAAGGTTGGCTTGTCTTTTTGCGCAGCCAAGTAGCCAAAAAAGCCACCGGCAAAAGTATCCCCCGCGCCTGTCGGATCAACCACTGTTGGGATCGGCATCGCAGGAAGAATGAAGTAGCCTTCTTCTTTTGTGTACATCGCAAAACCGTATTCGCCACGTTTAATAACCACAGCTTGGGGTCCCAAGGCCGTGATCAACGGGGCTGCTGAAATCGCATTGGCAGCGCCCGTCAACATTTTCGCTTCACCTTCGTTGATCAACACCAAGTCTACTTTTTTCAAAACCTCGATCAACTTTTCTTTTTTTATCGAGATCCAGAAATTCATTGTATCCATGCCCACGAACTTAGGCGCTTTCACCTGTTCCAAAACCTGCAACTGCAATTCCGGAGCAATATTCGCCAAGAATACGAAAGAAGAATCTTTAAAGTGCTCTGGCAATTGTGGATTGAAATGTTCGAAAACATTCAAATCTGTTTGCAAAGTTTTGGCTTCGTTCATATCGCCTTCGTAAGAACCTGCCCAATGGAAAGTCTTTCCGGCCACTTTAGAAAGGCCGCTAAGATCCACACCGCGGGAATTCAAAAGCTCATAATCGCCTTGCTCATAGTCTTCACCAACGACACCCACGACGCGCACCTTCGAAAACAAAGACGCCGCCAAAGAAAAATAATTCGCGGAACCGCCCAAAGCACGATCCACTTTTCCTGAAGGAGTTTGAATGGAATCGTAAGCCAAACTTCCGACAACTAAAATCTCTGACATAACTTATTGCTCCTGTTGAGAGGTCGCCGCGTTTTCAAGCATCTCGCGTTTATACTTCGGCAGACCTGCTAGTTTTGAATTTGAAATATCCATGGACACCGGTTTGTTGGGAACCTGGCTTGTCAATTGTCCGCAAGCCGCGAAGATATCGCGACCCATCGAACGACGCAAAAGCACGTGTGCGCCCAAACGCATCAACTCTGAATGAAACGCCTCGACGGCGGCATCGGAAGGACGTTCGTAACCCGAGCCCGGGTGCTCGTTAAAAGGAATGATATTGATTTTACAAGGCACATCCTTCACCAGTTTCACCAACTGGCGCGCATGTTCAATTTGATCTGTTACACCTTTAAGCAAAACGTATTCAAAGGTGATTTTATCCTTGGTGATACGATAGTGCTCTTTGCAGGCATTTAACAATTCCGTCGTATTCCACTTTTTATTGATCGGCATAACTTGGGTGCGGATTTCATCCGTCGGACCATTTAGGCTCACCGCCAAACGCACTTTGGCTTCAGAGACTCGCCACATTTCCGGCACAATCCCCGATGTCGAAACGGTGATCTTCTTGCGCGACAAATTGATTCCCCAAGGAGAATGAAGAACATCGATCGTCTGGAAAACTGCTTCCGGATTATCCAACGGCTCGCCCATGCCCATGAAAACGATATTCGTGATACGTTGGCCTTCACCCAAACGATCGTGCACTTGCATGAATTGTCCGACAATTTCTTCCGTGCGCAGACGTCGTTTCAATTTTTGTTTGCCCGTAAAGCAGAACTTACATCCAATGTTGCAGCCCACTTCTGAAGAAATACACAAAGTCAGACGGTCTTCAGATGGAATAACGACGGCCTCAACGCTGTTACCGCTACCCATATCAAAGAGCAGTTTTTGCGTCCCATCGACCGACTTTAAATGAGTCAATACTGGCGGAAGATCGAAAGACAGAATCTGTGGCAATGAAGCGCGGAACTCTTTCGAAAGATTGGTCATCAGCTCGGGATCTGTTACACGCTGTTCGTAGACCCATTTAAAGATCTGCTGTGCGCGGAACTGTTCTTTTCCTTTGCCTTTCAAATAGGCTTTAAGGCCTTCCAAAGTCAGGGAGTAGAAATTCACCGGTTTGTTTTCGAGGGGTTTGGCGACGTTATCGTCAGAGTAGTTTACAGGCGCGCTAGTTTGAGTGGTGTCAACACCATCATTCAATTCCATCTTCGGGGCTCCTTGGCTTGTTACAGCCATGCTTATTACAGCTGGGACCTTGTCAGTCCCTTTGGTTAAGGATTTATGTGGGCTCGTTTGTAGCATAGCACCCGATCATTTCCTAGGGATTTCAGCAAATTGAGGGTTTCTCCCAAGCATTTTCTACACATTTTGCCGGTCCCCTGGCCACGTCTTGCCCGACCTATTCGAAAGCCGCATATTTAGTTGCCCTTGTCTTCCTGAAAGGGGCTCTTTATATTGACCGCATGATTTGGCCCTTTATTTTTCTTTCTTATGCGAGCTTGTTTGTATTTGGTCTGACTGACAATATCAGGGGCCCTCTTTTTCCAGAAATTCTGAAGCAATTTGGAGTCAGCGATTCGTTGGGCTCCATGATGTTCGCGCTCAGTAATATTTCGGGTTTCATCGCCAGCTATGGATCTCGTTATCTTTTGCGACGTTATGATCGTCTCAGCGTCCTCCAGGGGGGCGCCATCGGGTTGATGCTGGCGATGTGGGGACTGGCCGCCTCTCCGATCTTCCCTCTCTTCTTGGTTTTCAGTTTTATCTATGGCTTGTGCCTGGGTATTCTGGGGCTCGTGCCAAATATTCTTGTGCCCATGGGTTCGACTCCTCAAAAAAAACAACAAATGTTGTCGGGCCTGCATACCATGTATGGACTGGCCAGTCTGATGGCTCCCCTTTTAGCGGCGGGCATGGAGTACCTAACCGGCAGTTGGCGGTGGACTTTTGCAGCGGCCTCGCTGGCGCCCTTGATCTTTGTCGGTTACACCTTTCACTCCAGTCACAAGTCTTTGCACACAAAAGCCTCTTTTTCACCCGAGACTCACAAGGCGAATAAAAAGAAAAACTTCAAGCCACAGATTTTTTTGGCGATCATGTTAAGTTTGGCTGTGGCCGCCGAAATCATGGTTTCTTCCCGTCTGGCGTTGTACATGCAAAGAACCTGGAACTATGACATGGAAGCGGCCAGCATCTATGTGACCTATTTCTTTATTGCGATGATGCTGGGACGTTTGCTTTTTGCGGTAGTGCATTTTAAACGCTCTCCTCAATTTCTGCTTTCGGCCTCTTTGCTGTTAACAGGTATCTGTATTTTAGGCGGTGTCTTTATTCATCCGCTGTTTCTTACCGGCACAGGTTTCATGATTGCCCCCTTTTATCCCTTGGCGATTTCCTGGATCTCGACAGAGTTTCCAGAGGACTTGGACACCGCCGTTTCCTATATGATGGCGACAGATTCTATCATGTTGATCATTATGCATTTAACAATCGGCAAACTGACGGACCTGTTTGGCATTCGTGAAGCCGTTCTTTGCGGCCTGGTCTTTGTCGTGGTGTCCTTAGTTTTGGTGAACAGCTATCAGTTCTTTTTTAAACGCCCTAAAGAAGAAAACAAACCGTCCTATCATCCGCACGATAGGCAGGCCCCGGCGAAATAAAAATTCATTCATATTCACTAAACAAGTTTGCGATCTAGGAAGAGCGCGGAAACCATGCGATACTAGCGCTCTATGACCCGGGAATTTCGCAAAAACATCCGTGGTCGCGGCGCCAGTAGCAATGTCACCAATCGTTACGACTCTTTGAAATATGAAGCTACTACAGAAGATTTCGACAATTATCTTGAGGACGAAAAAGCTCTTCTTAAAACGGAAGTTCTGAAAGATTCTTCGCGCACGATTATCACGGAAAATAAAAGCCCAGACATCGGCTTTACTTTTTCAATCAATCCTTATCGCGGCTGTGAACACGGCTGCGCGTATTGCTACGCGCGCCCCACTCACGAGTACTTAGGTTTATCGCCGGGATTGGATTTTGAATCTAAAATTTTTGTGAAAGAAGAAGCCCCGCAACTTTTGCGAACCGCTTTACTGAAGCCCTCGTGGCAACCCGCAGTGATTGCTATGAGTGGCATCACCGATTGCTACCAGCCCTTAGAAAGAAAGATGCAACTAACGCGTGGATGCCTGGAAGTTCTATTAGAGTTTAAAAATCCTGTTTCCTTGATCACCAAAAATGCTTTAGTCACTCGCGACGTAGACCTTCTGGCGCCAATGGCGGCTTATAATGGAGTTTTAGTTTTTATTTCCATCACTTCTTTAGATGATGAACTTGTGCAGGTTTTGGAGCCGCGCACCTCCCGTCCCGCTGCCCGCCTGAAAGCTCTTGAAACTCTGGCTCACGCGGGTGTGCCTGTGGGCGTGAATGTCGCTCCTTGCATTCCGGGATTGAATGACCACGAAATGCCGGCCATTTTAAAAGCAGCCCGGGACGCGGGAGCCCAGTATGCCGGCTACACACCTTTGCGTTTGCCGTCGTCCGTCAGTCCTCTTTTTGAAGAATGGCTGGACGTCCATCGCCCCTTGAAAAAGGAAAAAATCTTGAACTCGGTGCGTGATATACGTGGCGGCAAACTCAATGATCCTAACTTTGGCTCGCGTATGCGCGGACAGGGAGCTCGCGCCGAACAAATGGCGCAAATGTTCAAGCTTTATACTCGCAAATATGACTTAAATGTGAAAAAGTTTGAGCTCTCGACTGAGCACTTTCAGCGCCGCGGGGATCAACTAAAATTTGATATAGATTAAGATGAGAAAAATAGCGTTGGACCTAAAACAATTTGCCGTGCCTGCGCCTCGTGTTGGTAGCATCGAGTCGCATTCAGGCTATGGACCGATCCCCACCAGTGGTCAGGAAGTGCATGTGATGATCCAGCGCCAACGCGTGCGCGAAAACTCTGGCTACACGCCGGAAAAGAAATACGTCCATTCATTTACGGCAGATCCCTATGAATTTGTTATTTCAGGAAGAGCCGATGGCTGTGTCGAAGCCACAGGTTTGATTGAAGAAATCAAGTCCTCTTTTGATATTGATGATTTGCGGGCAAAGCTGGAACGCGAGCCCAATCATCCCTACGTCTGGCAATTAAGAACCTATGGCTATTTCCACTTTCAACAGACCGGGCAATTCCCCACCTTGAAGTTGCATTTGGTGTCACTACGAAATTTCAAATCTTATGACCTGAATGTGGAATTGGATTTGGACGGCTATGAAGCCTGGTTAAAGATCCGTCTGGCTGAACTGGTGGAAGAAACCAAAGAAAAAGAAAAACTTTTTAAAAAACGGCAAAAAGCTGGCGAAGACATGAACTTCCCATTTGCTTCGCCTCGCAAGGGGCAAAAAGAGCTTGTCGAAACAATTTCTGAAAATCTGAAAAATGAAAATCCACTTTTAGTGCAAGCCCCTACCGGACTAGGTAAAACTATCGGTGTGCTTTATCCATCGCTGAAAGAAGCTTTACCGCGCGGGCAGCGAGTCGTCTATGTTACGCCAAAGAACTCGCAACACCAGGTGGCTGAAGAAGCGGTGGAACGCCTGCAAGAGCAAGGATGCAAAATACGCTCGTTGACTATCACTGCCAAAAGTAAGATGTGCCTGAAAGCCGAGCCTTTGTGCAATCCGCAGTACTGCGAATTCGCGAAAGACTACTATCAAAAGGTGGCCGAACACGATCTGATCAATAAGCTTTCACGACTGCGCAGTCTAGACAGTGAAAAATTAAAGACCATGGGCGAAGAGTTTCAAGTTTGCCCTTTTGAGTTGTCGGTGGAAGCCATTGAACGCGCCGACGTGGTCATCGGAGATTACAACTATGTCTTTGCTCCCCGCAGCCTGATCGGACGCCTGGCGGCGCCTCTTTTAGAAGAAAATGAAAAAGCGAATCTGGTGATTGACGAGGCTCACAATCTTCCTTCGCGCGCCCAGGACTATTTTTCGCCGAGCATTTCAACTCAACAACTGGCTTTGCTGGAAAAAGATTTTTCCCGTCTGCCGCCCACTTTTTACATGCAGGCTCAGGCCTTGTGTCAGCGCGCGCGCCGGCTGATTTCTTCCTATGGCAAAGATGGCATTTCCAAAAAAGTCACTATCGACTTAGATCCCTTCCTGGAAATTGAACAGGATGTTCGGGAAATGACCACGTCTTATCTGGAATCAGAAACTGAAATACTGCCGCAGGACCCGATTTTGCGCATGATGAATATGTGGTCCGAATTCGTGGCCTCTTTGACTTTAAGCGGGGATGAATTTTTTCAGACCTATCAAAAAAGCACTTTCAGCGAAATGCTTAAGATCACCTGTTGTGATGCCTCGGAACATTTGGCTTCCGCATACAAAGAATTTAAAAACGTCGTGGCTTTTTCCGCGACGTTGAAACCCTTCACCTACTATCAAGAGCTGATGGGGTTCCCCGAAGAAACCACCAAACAGGTTGAGTTTTCTTCGCCATTTGAAAAAGATAATCGCAAACTTCTGATTATCCCACAGATCTCCACGAAGTTTTCTGATCGTCATGTCAGTGCCGGAAAAATTGTCGAAACCATTCAAAGGATCACGGCACTGCGAAAAGGCAACTATATCGCTCTTTTCCCCAGTTTCGAATTTCTGCGCATGGTGGAAGCCAAACTTTCTTTGCCGGAATTTCAGATTTTGGTGCAGGAACGCGAAATGAAACAAAAGCAAACTCAAGAGTATCTTGAGGAGCTGAAAGCCGGGAACAAACCAACACTTCTTATGGGCGTGCAAGGTGGTGTCTTTTCCGAAGGCGTGGACTTTCCCGGAGATATGCTGATCGGGGCTTTTGTGATCGGCCCGGCTCTTCCCAACTTTGATTTTGAGCGCGAGCAAATACGCGCCTACTATGAGCTTCGCTATGGCAAGGAAAACGCGTTCAACTACGCCTACGTCTATCCGGCCATGGCCAAAGCCATTCAGTCAGCGGGACGGGTGATTCGTTCGGAAACAGATCGTGGTGTTATTGTCATGCTGGATTCCCGCTTCCTGCAGGCCAGCTATGCTGAGACTATGCCTGACGGCTGGTTCAATGAATCTCCGCAAGAGCTCGTTTCGCGTCAGATTCTAAGCGACATCAAAGAGTTTTGGGGGACCTCTGTATGAGTTTGCTCAAAACGCCAGTTCTTTTTTTGGATTTGCAAACCACAGGTGCCAAACCAGACACTGCGCATATTTTGGAAATCGCCTGGGCCTCGCTCGCCAGTGAACATATTGAAAGTGCATTGATTGAACAAGTTGAAGATGTCCCCCGCCGCATTCAGTTTATCACGGGGATTTATCAAAAAGATCTAGAGGCAGCCCGCCCTTTACCGCAGGTATTTGCCGATCTCAGAAGTTTTGTTCAGAAGCACTTGGGCTCTGAAGCGGTGGCGGTCATTCATTTTGCGCAATTTGAACGTCCCTTCCTGGTGGATGCCTATGAAAAGCTACAGGAAGAAATGCCTTTTTCTATTCTGTGCACACACGAAATTGCCAAGCGCCTGCTTCCCAATCTTCCGACAAGAGGAATCAAAGGACTTGCGGGATATTTTGGCTGCCCCTCGGGTGAACTAAAGCGCGCTGCCAATCATGTGCAAGCCACGCAGGTCATTTGGCAAGGATTGACGACGGCTTTAGCTGAAAAAGGCATACTCTCCTTGGCCGACCTTGAACAATGGCTTCAAGACACCCCCAAAACCGCGCGAGTGAAGTACGAATACCCGCTGCCGAAAGAAAAGCGCCTGAGTCTGCCCAAACAGCCCGGCGTCTATCGTATGATAAGCCGCTGGGGGGAAGTCCTGTACGTCGGTAAAGCAACCTCCCTGCACGACCGTGTTAACAGCTACTTCCGGGGACAGAAAAATCGCGACACTCGAAAATTGGAAATGCTCACGCAAGTGTGGGATTTACAAGTCACACCCGTAGGCAGTCCTTTAGAGGCCGCATTGCTTGAGACCGACGAAATCAAGCGTTTGGACCCGCCTTACAACATCAGTTTAAAAACCGGACGACGAGAGCTTTGTTTCTTCAACAAAGCTTTTACGTCATTTCGTAATGAAGCCGACGAAGAACACTTTCTGGGACCTTTTGCTAACGCCTTGGCTTTGGATTCCATTTTAAAACTAAGTGCGTCCTTGCAGGACAAGTCTTTCGACGAAAACATATTCTACGAGCCGATGGATGCCGCCCTTTTGGCAGAAGGCTTCCAGGTTTTCTGCCAACGCCACGGATTTACGCCTCAGACTTTCTGTTCGGTGCGATCCATTCTGGCCGTGGGATTGAATTGGTATCGTCAGCTTCAGGAAGAGGAAGAAATCGCAGACTCAGAAGCAACAGACACAACAGAAGAAGCGGAAGAAGATAATGATACCGAAGAGCTTCTGGAGATCGAGCTGACGCCCGAAGATCTGGCCGACAAGTATGAGCGGCACTTCATTCGCTCGGCTGCGACCTATCTCCGTACGAAACGTCTGACACGGCTTTTGAATGTTCATATACAGATTGATGATAAGATGACATTAAAAATCCAAAACGGAAAAGTGCTGCAACCCGAAGCTTCACTGCAAAAGCAGAAAGGGTCCTGGAAAGATCTTTCGATTGATACCTATGACCGAATGACAGTGCTATTTACCGAATTGAATAAGCTGAAAGATCAAAATCAGAAAATAGACTTTATTTAAAACGTTCGTATAAAAGCGGCACTTCTTTACCCAGCCATAACGCCGCTTGAGTATGATCATAAAGATCATCGCCGGTCAGTTCATGCACCAAGACAGACAGATCACCGCGCGCCTTCATCAACCACAAGACGACTTCAGAAAATAACGCCAAAGGAAAATTGATTTCAAACATGGGTAAGGGGTGCGGACCAATAGGTTCGGGAATCAGTTGCCCAACAAAGACCTGACGTCCCGCAAATTCCTGCATCGCCTTCAGTCTTAATTCCGCGGCCGCTGTTAAAGAAGCCTCGGAAAAATAAATATGGGCATCGAATTCGCGCGGAAATCCCTGTGGCAAAAGCTGAGAATTGACCTTGTATGATCTTTCCATAACGGCAACCTAGTGCGCCGCCTGGATGTATTCTTTAAGCTCGGGAATTTCACAAGGTACACATCCAACTTTTCCGACAACCACACCGGCAGCAAAGTTAGCCAACATGCAGGAATGAACCAAAGAAAGACCCGAAACCAGCCCCAAAGAAAGAGCGGCAATCACGGTATCACCCGCGCCCGTCACATCAAACACCTTGCGGGCATAAGTCGGAACTTCCGTGATGTGATCTCCGGAAAAGATCGTCATACCATCTTTACCACGAGTCAAAACCACTTCTTTCGCTCCTGTGATTTTTTGCAATGCCTGACCAACATCAACGACTTTATTCGGGTTGTTACGAAGGTCATCGAAATCCATTCCCGCCAAAGTCACCGCTTCGTCAAAGTTTGGCTTGATCAGATCGACACCCTGATAGAACGGCCCTGAAGAGGTTTTATGTGGATCGACTAGAACGCGTTTGCCCTTTTGTTTGCAAATCGCGACGACCTTTTCGATGACATTTCTCGAGATCACGCCTTTTTTATAATCTTCAATGACAACACAATCAGCGTCTTCAACATTTTTTTCCACCATGTGCACCATTTGTGCTTCAACTTCAGCAGAAAGGCTGGAACGAACTTCGTAGTCAACGCGAACCAGATGATGATGTTTAGCCATCACGCGGGTTTTACGCGTGGTCGGACGAGAAGTGTCTGTCACTAAAAACTCGGAACTGACACCGCTCTTGGCGCAAAGCTCGCGCAGAAGGTTGGCTCCGGTGTCGTTGCCAACAACAGAAACCAGCATCGCGGTACCACCCAGGCTGCAGACGTTTTGCGCAACGTTGGCCGCCATGCCCAAGCGAACGTCCTCTTGTTCCACTTCCAAAACCGGAACCGGAGCCTCGGGACTGATCCGACGAACTTCCCCCATGACGTACTCATCAACACAGACATCGCCGATAATGAGGATTTTTTTACCCTTTAAACGAGGCAATTGATTGATCAGAAGTTCTTTCTCTTGAGGGCCTACGGCCGCCTTTACAGGTGTTGTCATTTTTTCATCCTTCAGGCCATGGTTTTAGCGGATGACGGGCCCCCTGTCACCTTCTTATCACTCGCCCGTTGGCCAGAGCCCTGTAGCTATGGTATGGACTTCCCATGACAAAATCCAAAGGAAAATTTTTCGGCAAGGGACCTTCGCGACCTCCACAAAGAGGCGGCTTTTCTGCAACGCGACCTTCCTCTGAAAAAAAGGGTCCAGCCCGTGGTTTGGTCTACAAAAGCGGCTATATCAGTCCTCGGGAAAAAGAAGAGATCCTGAAGTATTTAGCGACGCTGTATCCAATTTGGGAGATGCGCTACTCGAAAAACAATCCGCCTCCAGAGAATCAGAAACAGCGACCTCTTTTACGCCCCGTCTACTGGTTGGGGAACTGGCAGTTCGCCTGCCTTAACTACTATCATCCGCCTAAAGGCATTTATAATCGTTGCGTGCAAGCCGAAGGTTATCCCCCTGTTCTGGAATATCTGGTGCAAAAAATCGAAGCACTGGTGCATGAAAGTTTTGAGCCTCGTGATATTCCGCGTGGTTGGCACTTAAATACCTGCCTCATTAATTACTATGGAAATCAGATCACCGACGACGGCAAACGGGTCGACTGTGCCCGCGTCGGAGAGCATAAGGACTTTGAACCCGGCCCGGTGGCGTCCATCTCGTTCGGAGAAAAAGCTCTGTTTCAATTTGTCTCGAGCAAAGGCACCGAAGCAAAATCCAATGTGATTGTGCAACAGTGGCTGGAAGATCGCTCGCTGCAAATCTTCGGCGGCGACAAATTCAAAAAACATCTTTTTCATCGAGTTCAGCGGGTGGATCGAAAAGAGGGACACCTATTTCCGTTAAACGAGATCAGCAACTTTGAAACCCGCCGGATCAACTTCACCTTCCGCTACGTTCCCGACGAACACGTCGTGCCTTTTCATCGTTTGCCGGACGAAGCCAAGGAAGATGTTCAGGGCTACATGCAAAAGCTGTCTGAGCATTCTGATTTCTTTAAAGAGCAACTCGCAAAACCACAGACCTAGACCGCGCGCCAGTCCTGACCCAGTCCTCACTTTTAAAGGCCGGTCTTGCTTTTAACCCCGAAAACTCTTTGAATAAGATCCATGCAAAAAGAATACGATGTTTTGATAGTCGGAGCAGGGATCATAGGAACTTCCATCGGCGCAGAGCTGGCTCGTCGAGGAGCGAAAGTCGCCGTCATTGATAAGGGCACCGTGGGTCGCGGCTGTTCTTATGGTAACGCCGGGTGGATGACACCGTGTTTTGCCATGCCACTTCCGATGCCGGGCATGCTTTTGAAATCCATGAAGTGGTTGTTGGACCCCGCAAGCCCCCTGTACATCAAACCTTCTTTGTCCTTGGATTTAGCTTCGTGGCTTTTCCAATTTATGAAAGCCATGAATGAAACTCAGGCTCGCCGTGCCGTGGATGCCCTGGTGGTATTGTCGCAGAAAAGTCTGACCGAATACGAAAAACTGGGACAGAAATATCCCGAAATCTTTTTTCAGCAAAAAGGTCTGTTGATGGTTTCCAAAACGCAGGCGGGTGTTGCCGCTGCCATAGAGGAATTGAACTATGTGAAAGATTTAGGTGTCCCGGGACGAGTGCTGAATTCCGACGAGATTTGCAGCATGGAGCCTGCATTAAAGCCCGCCCTTCTAGGTGGAGTTTACTTCGAAAAAGAGGCCATGGCTGAACCCTATCAAGTGGTGCAGGCCTTAGCGCAAGAAATTCGCACTCACGGTGGTGAGATCCTTGAAAACTGCACACTGCAGGATCTGCCCGTTACCGGCAACAGAATCGAAAAAGTGGTGACATCCCAAGGTGAAATCAAAGCCCAACACGTCGTCATGGCGACGGGAAGCTGGTCCAAGGATCTTGCGCGCATGATGCGCTTACGAGTGCCAGTTTTGGGAGGCAAAGGCTACGCCATGATCGTCCCCCCTTTGGAAAAACAACCCCAATATCCGATGATGTTGGTAGAAAAGAAAATCGCCATCACTCCCCGTCAGAATTCTTTAAGAATTGCCGGAACTTTAGAACTGGTCGATCAAGATTTTTCAATCACCCCCAAGCGGGTGGATAACATCAAAAAGGGCGCACGCGAATTTTTGCACTTACCTGAACAACTGCAAGTTCAAGAGCTTTGGGCAGGTCTTCGCCCCTGCACTCCGGACGGTGTGCCTTTGATCGGCTACCACAACAAGATTGCAAATTTGGTCTTAGCTTTAGGTCATCAGATGCTGGGGCTGCAAAGTGGCACGGGCACGGGACTGTTGGTTTCTGATTTGATCGAAGGTAAAAAGCCTTTCGTCGATCTGCAAGTTCTGGACGCCAACCGCTTCTAAAAACGGGGCCGTTGTTTTACAAGGCCACCGGCCAGGTGGCTTTTAAAACAGGCGTCTTTTGAGTCGTCTCGATGGACAAATGCAGATTTTGATTGAGCCAACGCACAATCATCTCTTGCTCTGATTCACTCAATTCTTTATTCAAAAAACGAAAATCAAACTGCGAAAGCGGCAGGCTTAAATTCATGGTCTTTTCTTTGCCTGCGGCATTTTCCAGTTCTAGTTCCACCGTCGCAAAACCGGATTTTTTTGCTGGCTCATTCACCGTGAATTTCACTGATGACCCTTTGTCGAAAAAGCCCTTCCACTCGTCGTCGGCCAGATCAATGGCCAAAGATCTTTCGGTCATTTTAAAACCGGGAGAATGAGAAAGAATTTGTGCCTGCAAAAGGGTTGTCAGCGCACCCCAATCATAGGCGATCGGCAAGGAGCAATGAATTCCCTGCGGCAGATCCACCACGCGAATGTTTTTGCTGTCGACTTTCAAATCTTTATTCTGCAGTCGTTGCGAATTGATATTGAATGGAACGGCGGGATCTTGCTCGGTCGCAAAAATCAGCACCGGTTGTTCAATGTTTTTATAAAACTTCCAAAAGTTATTGAGCTCCCAAAAATCAGGACCATCTTTCATCCCCGGCGGCAGCTTTATACTGGAGATGTAAGACAATCCGCCCTTATAGGTGCGCGCCACCTCGGTGATTGTCGTCGAAAGAAACGAAAAGCTGTCATAACTGACCAGTGCGGGTATTTTTTCTTCAAGCGCACTCAACCGTTGCCGCCCCCATAGATCCACGAACGCGGATTTCACACCACTGTTCGTCAAGCTGAGCATTGTCGCGTTCAAGTCAACGACCGGGCACATCGCCGTAAAACTTTGCATCAGCGGCCGTGCCGCCGACGAGTTGTACTTATTCAACAAAGAGGCAAACAAGATGCCGTGCCCACCTAAACTGATCCCGAAAAAATGCACCGAATCGACCAACTGAGAAAGCGGTTCATTGTTGTCATTGAGAAGCTTTGCGATCAGCAAATTTTGAATTCCCTCGTCGTAACCGCCGAAAGAAAACTGATTGTTATTCGTGACGAACTGACCGCTGGACATGTTTTCCAACAACAGAACATTGAAAGGTGATTGCTCAAATAGCATCATCATCCAGGCGCGCTCGGCTTTGAAATCCTCGCTGTTAGCGAAAATCCCCAGGCGGATAATCACCATGGGTCGGCGTTTAAAATCTCCCTTTAAACCTAAAAGCCCCTTCAGCTTGATATTCCCAGGCAGGTTGATGACAACGCGACGAAGAAAGGGATGACCAAAAGGATCATATTTCATGGTCAGCATACTCATATTTGCGAAATAGCCGTTGTCACCTGTCTCAAGCTCTGTGCGGCATTCTTGGAAGTACTTCTGAAGCAAAGCGCCTTGAAGTTGCGATGAGTTTTTAAGACGCGGGTCTTTTAAGCGCTGTCCCCAGATATCGGGGTCACAAGCGACACTAAAAAGCTTCGGCTCACCGCGAGGAATCCAGCTAATAACGTTGTTAAACAGAAAGTTCAGGGGCTCTGGATACTGCCCCGACGCGTCAGTCAGGATTGGCGACGATTCCGCCGGAAATTCAATGCGCGAACTATTGAACTGTTCCATGAAGGCGCGTTGCGGACTACTGGCAAAGACCGGGAGAGAGACAACAACAAGACCTAAGAGGGTAAAACAAGACCGAAGCATAGGCCCTGATTGTGGCCAATAAGAACCACTGAGTCATCTCCTTTTTCCGGAGTGACTTTGAGTATTTGCTTCATTAGACTCGGGCGAGTGTATTTTTAAGGAGACACAAATCATGGAACACAAGATAGAGCCGGTTTATGACGGGCCTCTTTTCAGGAACGCTCTTCAAACTCTCGAAGAAGCGGCAAAAATTATTAACTGTGACCCGAACGTCCTAGAGCGCTTGAAGCGTCCTCGTCGCACCATCACAGTTTCAGTTCCCGTTCGCATGGACGACTACAGCGTCAAAGTTTTCACTGGGTACCGCGTGCAATATTCACCAACCTTGGGCCCTTACAAGGGTGGTATCCGTTATCACCAAAATGTCGATCTTTCTGAAGTTGTCGGTCTTGCCGCTTTGATGACTTTCAAAAACTCCGTTCTTGGTCTTCCTTTGGGTGGAGCCAAAGGCGGTATCACTGTTGATCCAACAAAACTTTCCCGCACGGAAAAGCAAAACCTGACTCGTCGTTACGCTTCTGAAATTGGCCCTTTCGTAGGCCCCACTAAAGATATTCCAGCGCCTGACGTGGGCACGGACCCACAAACGATGGCTTGGTTCATGGACACTTACTCCCAAGAGCAAGGTGGCTTCGCGCAACCTGGTGTCGTCACTGGGAAACCGGTTGAAATCGGTGGTTCTTTAGGTCGTAACCATGCAACCGGCTTGGGTGTGGTTTACGTGGCTGAAAAAGCTTTCGAAGTCTGCGGTATGAAAATGGCGGGTTCCGCTATCGCAATTCAAGGCTTCGGTAACGTCGGTTCTTTCGCGGCGAAATTTGCTCACGAACGTGGCGCACGCATCGTTGCGGTGTCTGACGTTTCTGGCGGTATTTACAATGGCGATGGCCTGGATATTCCAGAAGTAATAGAGTACGTGAAAGCGCACAAGTTCTTGAAGGGCTATCCAAAAGCGCAACCGATCAGCAATGAAGAATTGCTTGAAGTAAAGTGTGATGCTTTATTCCCTTGTGCTCTTGAAAACCAAATCGACACTCACAATGCTGAAAAGGTTCAAGCGAAAATCATCTGTGAAGGTGCCAACGGTCCTGTCACAAATGCCGCGACAAAAATCCTTCATAAACGTGGTATCTTCATCGCTCCAGACGTTATTGCGAATGGTGGCGGTGTGATCGTTTCTTACTTCGAATGGGTTCAAGACATCATGTCGTTCTTCTGGGACGAAGAAGAAGTGAACGGTCGTTTGAAAGGTATCATCACGAAAGCCTTCGATAAAGGTTACGCGCTTTCTAAAGAGAAAAACGTCGACATGAGATCTGCAGCTATGGCGGTTTCAGTTCAACGTCTTGAAAAAGCGATGCTTCTAAGAGGCCTATATCCTCGATGATTAAGTTCGGTTGCGCGGCTTCGGCCGCTCCACCTCCTGCGCGAGGCGCACTATGAAACCCTGGATGCTCTTACCACCTCAATGGGCTCACGATCTGAGCTCTTGGGGTTTACCTCTCTACTCTTTGATTCACGGAAGAAAAACGCCGGAGTGGAAAAGCTTCACTTGGCGCGATCTTCATTTCAAAAATCCACTGGGCATTGCCGGCGGTGTTGATAAAAACGCCGAACACTTGAAAGAATGGTGGTCACTCGGCTGTGGCTTCGTCGAAGTCGGCACGGTCACACCTTTGCCACAGACACCCAACCCCGGAAAAATTTTGGATCGTGATCTCAAGCTCAGGGCGATGTGGAACAAGATGGGCTTTCCTAGCGATGGCGCGGAAGAGACTTTCTATAATCTGACTTACTATGCTCCGAATTATCGCACGCCGATCTTCGTGAATATTGGAAAGAATCGCTACACGCCGAACAATCAAGCCGTTCTGGATTATCTTTTTCTTGTCGATAAATTCCGTCCTTTCGCAGATGCTTTCGTCGTGAATATTTCCAGTCCGAACACGAAGGGCTTGCGAGAGCTGCAGAAGAAAGAAAATCTGCGCTCTTTAATCGGCCCCATCGTGGACCGTGTTTCCCATTTCGAACCCACACCGGTTTTGGTTAAACTTTCACCTGACATGGGCGACGAGGCTTTGGCCGAAACCGTCGTCAACTGTCAGGAATTAGGGGTCGATGGTTTTGTGCTAACAAACACCACTCTTTCCCGTCCTGCGGGCTGCCATTTTCCTGAAGAAGGAGGCCTTTCCGGCGCCCCTTTAAAGGAGCTTTCACAAAGAGCTCTGAAAGTGGCTGTTGAAAGTTTAGGCAAAAAACGTGAGGGTCTTCTTCTGGTCAGCGTCGGGGGCATTTTAACACCCGAAGATGTCTTTGAAAGATTGCAAATGGGCGCAGATCTTGTTCAAATTTATAGTGCACTTGTGTTTCATGGACCGAATTTCTTCCATGATGTAGCTAGAAGGTATAATGACGGACGATAGCGCTATCGAAACAAAACCCAAAAAATCCAAGATCCGAAAAGGTCATTGGATTCCTGTCGTCGCGGGTTTTTTGCGTAAAGATGGCAAAATATTGGTCGGTCAACGTCCCGAAAACAACTCTTTAGCAGGTCAATGGGAATTCCCCGGCGGAAAAATTGAAAATGGGGAAACACCTGAAGAGGCTCTGTCTCGCGAGCTCAATGAAGAGTTGGGCATCGAAGCCGATGTTGGCGAATTAAAACTTGCGTGTACACACTCTTATGGAGATGTAGGGATTCTCATATTATTTTATGAAATCCTGTATTGGAAGGGCGAGCCTCGGGCTAAGCACCACATGATGTTAGAGTGGATTCATCCTGAAGAGCTCAAACATCGCAATATTCCAGAGGCCAATCGCAAGATTCTGCACAAGATCTACAAAGCTTTAGGAATTGAATGGCGAAAATAATCCTTGTAAGCAAACATGTGAACGCGACTTCTTGGCAGTTGGCTCAGGCTTTGAAAAGCCAACAACATGAGGTGGTTCTGCTTACGAGTTATGGTGAAGTTCCCCCGGAAGACACGACGGGCATTGAGTTCATGGGTTATTTCAAAAGCTGGAGCGTCCTTGAAGGCTTCCGCATCATTCCCGGCCTATTCGGTCTTCATCCACAAATTCTGCACGTGCTTTTAGACGAAGATCAAATGAACCCAGCGCAGATGATTCTTTCGACTTTTGCGAAGTCTCATCCTTCCTGCGTTTTGACGACCTCTCTTTTGAATATTCGCCGCGGTTTAAACCGTCGTAATCCGGTTCGTTATCTGGTGGAGGAAAGTGACATCATCACTTGCCCCACGGTGGAAGCCTTGGGACAGCTTCGCGGTCTGAATGTCCGCTCGCCTCGTCAAGGGCGCGGAATTTTGCCGCCGGTTTTGGATTTGAAAGCCGAATTCACGGCAACGGCCTTTCAGGAAGATATCGAAGAGCAGTTTTTTCATTCACTGGAACACAGACCTTTTGTCGTCGTGCCTTTCCGCGAGACTCATTTCGACGCCGAATCAGAAAGCTTCGTGCGCATTCGTACGATCGCACAAAAATACAAGGTGGTCTTGTGGGGGTCTTATTCTCACTGGAGCCTTCGTGAGCGCAAAAAATTTGCCGCCTGGATGGAAGAGTTTCAGTGCGGGCACAACTGGACAGTGACCGGAAACTTGAGTCCTCAAGCGGGTAAACAACTCCTGGAAAAAAGTATGGCTTTGATGTTAGCCGGCCAAGGCTTTACGCCCATCGAAATGACCGACTTTTACATGAAGGCCATTCATTCCCATGCGGTGCTGATCTTGGATTCCAAACAGTCCAGTGTACACGCGGATCTTTGGAAGAACACCATCAACTGCTGGATTTTAAACAACGATCATATTCATGCCGACCTGGTAAAGCTTCTGACGAAGCCCCACTTGCGAGTCCCAGAAAATCTGTCAGAACAACTGGCCGAGGATCGCCATCTGATTGATTCGTCATTGAATGAACTCAATCGTCTGTACAATCGGGCTTTAAATCATTTAAGATGAGCTTATGCTCAACAAACCCCGTCTTCCCGAGACATTGAACATTTGCCTGACCTCGCATCGTTTTCCGATTTTAAGTCGCGCAACCGATCATGGTTTTCTGTGGCCCATAGCCCGGGGGCTGGCCAAAGAAGGTCATAAAGTCACGGTTTTGGCGGCGACATCACCTTTGAAAAAACCAGAAGTGGTGCGCGACGGTGTACGTGTTTTCTTCTTACACGAGGGCGCAAAAAATCTGTCGCATATGAGTTTTCAAATGGCGGTTCGTCAGCGCTTCGCCCAGCTTCACAAAGAAGACCCCTTCCATCTGGTTCACAGTATCGACAAGTCAGGGTATCGCATTGGCAGTCGCAAAAATGATTTTAAAGTCGCCATGGCTTATGATGTGGAAGCGACGCAAATGTCACAGCTTTTCGCGATTCGCGCCATGAAACAGGATACGTTAGGCAGCATGCTTTCAACGGCCATTGCCACCACCTACAAATTTTTGACAACCTACTATGGCGGCGATCGTCGATTGCTTTCCACGGCGGACGGCATCTTCGTCACAAATCCTGAGCAAAGAATTATTCTGGAAAGATATTATCTTTATCCGGATTATCACACCTACACAGTCCCCTATGGGATTGAGCTGGGTGATTTGACTCCGAAAGAAAAGTCTTTTGAACTTCGTAAGAAGCTGAGCATTCCCGAAAATGCTCATGTGGCGGTGACCCTGTCGGATATGACTCAGACGCAGGAATTAGCGCCGCTTTTAAAGGCCTTTGAAAAAGTGGCGATTAAAAAACCTAATAGCTATCTCATCGTCATCGGGAACGGCCCGAAGTTCAAAGACATCGAATATCAGGTTTTGAATCACGCTTTGGGTAATCGTGTGGTCATGCCGGGAGCAGTGCCCGCATCAGAGATCGAAGATTATATTGTTTTGGGTGATGTTTTCGTCAACTTGGGGTCTAGAACTACGGGCTTTGAACCGACAACTTTGGAAGCCATGGCACAAAAAAAGGTGGTTTTAGGTTCGGAAGTGTCCCCAATTGCCAATATTATCGAGGATGGACGTGATGGATTTTTACTGCGCCCAGCGGATGTGGACTCGATGAGCAATCTTTTGGTCGAAATTTTCTCGGGAACCATGCCTGCTGACGAGATCGGCGACCGCGCCCGCCAAAAAGTGGTCGACCTCTTTGACACGCCTAAAATGGTCCAGGCGACGCTTGATGCCTACCGTAAAATCCTGATCAGCACGGGTCTGTATAAGAAGCATTGAGTTAAATGCTTGAATTTTGATGTCAGACCACTTCATATCTGTATAATCGAGAGTGTTATCAATACTTTAAGCTGAGCCCTTTAGGAAAGCCGACGATGACAAAAGCGGATTTGATTAATTTGATTTCTGAAAAAGCGGGAATTACCCGTGTTAAAGCTGAAACGGTTGTAAACACCATTTTTGACTCTATGGTAGAGGCACTCATGCGTGATGACCGTATCGAAATCCGGGGCTTTGGCTCATTTGTGAATCGCCAATATGGTGCTTATAAAGGACGCAATCCACGCACTGGCGAAATCATCAACGTAGAAGAAAAGAAGCTTCCCTTCTTTAAAGTCGGAAAAGAACTGAAGGAAGACATCAATAACGGGCCAAAGAAGGCGTAAAAAAAGGGGCTTAAAAGCCCCCTTTTTCATTCTATTAGTTCGCTTTCTCGCACTCCGTGTGAGTCACTTCAAAGAAATCCTGGAACTTCGCAAAGTAAGTCACACATGTGAAAAGAGGCACTTCGCCGCGAGTGCGGTAATAGCCACGAACCTGAGTCTGTACAGCTAAGTCTGCATTAGGAATCTGTAAGAACTTATGTCCTTCAATAGCAACAATACCTTCATCAAAACCCAACTCTGCCAAAACACTTTCGTTCGTCATTTCCCAGATGGCTTTCATTTTACCAGCGAAAGCAGGAACTGCGGATAGAACTAGTAAAGCGACGATCAGCTTTTTCATCGAAACCTCTTTGCGTATGTATTACGGATGGCAAGGTTTTATAGAATAAGATCCCAAACGAAAAGTCAGGTTTTGATTCCCTGTTATTTTTACCGGGACCGCAGCAGAAAAACGCAAGAACATCGAAAGAACATCACTTTTGGGAAGGTGCAACGGGACGGCCCTAGGCCTGCGGAAAGACTTTCACTTCGGAAATGCTCCCCACTCCCAGTAAAGCCATGAAAAGGCGCTCCACCCCTAAGGCAATTCCTCCGGAAGGAGGCATCCCCGCCTCTAGACACTGGAAGAACTCCTCATCTAAAGAAATCACTTCTTTCTGCAGATCCTTTTTCTTTTCCAGGTCCTCTGCAGAACGCAGACGCTGAATCGCGGGATCGTTCAGTTCATGGAACGCATTCGCCAATTCCAGCCCTTGCCAGTAAACCTCAAAGCGGTCCCCCCAGCCGTCTTCCGTCAGACGCGCCAGAGCCGCCTGATAAGGGGGATATTTTTCGACAAAAATCAGCTCGTCCGAAGGCAATACCGACTCTATTTTTTCCATAAAAATCAGGAAAAAGTAGTCATCAATACTTTCCGCACTTCTGACATCGACACCGATTTTTTCCGCAAGTGCTTGCAGTTCTTCCTTGGTCGTCTCGGGCCTTAAAGTGAATCCGCAGTATGTTTGGAAAAGCTCTGCAATACTATAACTGCGCACCTTGCGCGGGCCGGGAACATTCATTCGCTGCGCTAGAAAACTCACAAGGTTTTCCACGTCTTTTTTTATCGCGGCCAAGGTGTCATACGCGCGATACCACTCTAGCATCAGAAATTCCGGCTGATGGCGTTCAGTGATTTCGCCATTGCGATAACAGGTCGCGATTTCAAAGATTTTTTCTGCCCCCAAGGCCAAAGCTTTTTTTAGGTGCAGTTCGGGACTTGTCGGAAGATAAAGCTTTTCTTTGCGCGAGCCCACCTGAAGCAACGTCGCAAAGACATCCAGACTGGGTTCTGTTCCTGGGCAGGGCACCAACGATGGCGTTTTCAGCTCTAGAAATCCTTCCTGCGTGAAAAAATCCCGCAAACCCTGAACATACAACGCCCACTGCTGCAAAAGATTTTTGTTGTAAGAGCGCGAAGGCAAAGACGTTTTTTGCGGAGCCAAAAGCACAAGTTCCGTTGCGGAAATAATCGCCACAACATCACCTTCACTTAAAAATTCGGAATAAGCAGGAGCCGAGGCAAATTCAATTTTGTGAATTTTATTATCGCGAATCAGGGTCAGCTTAAGAAGGTCCCCATCCCTTTCGATCTTGTAGATTCGGCCCGCGACCTGCGCATCGGGAGGCATCGGGGGATAAGGATTCCAAATGAGGTTGAGATAGTCTTTTCGTGTCAAAGCCCTGCCACTTTAGCGGCAAAGGCCCTCGTTACGCAAGTTTTCCAGTTGAGTGAGGATTGAATTCATATCATTCGCACCATAAACCACATCTTCATTGACGTAAATCCGGTGTTTCACCCAAAGACCCTGGTAAATTCCTTCACTCGCCATCAGGCAAGAGGGGGTCATGGAACCCGCGGCTTGAGCCGGAACCAAGTATGTGAACATCGCGATCATCAGTGTTGATAGAAGTGCCAGAACGATTCTCATAACTTCATTTTCTGCTGGGTCTTTATGACACCAGCTCCTCCTGTCAAAGATATAAAGCAAAGGGCTTGCCAAGTATTTTTGCCACCGAGTCTTGTCGAAGCTCCCCAAGTATTACTCAGTGCGACTTTTAACAATCGATCTTTTGGAGATTGAGTTTTCTAATAGCATCCATTATTGGAACTGTTGAATTACATTGAGGAAAGGGGCCCTAAATGCTCGATTTACAACGAACCCTCAACCAAGTGAAAACGGCCGCAGACTGGGTCAGTTTACGTCACGTCACTGAAAAAACCACACAACGCAGAGTCCGCGATGAAAAAGTCGACGGCAATTCTGTCTTCTTTGATCAAGGTGTGATGGTCGAGGTTTTAGTCAATGGCCACTTCGGCTTTTCCGGAACGAGTGATCTGACCGAGTCTGGGATCAAAAGAGCCCTAGGCAAAGCCGTGGCGATGGCGCGATCTGGGGCCTCACAAAAAGTCCACAATTTCACCACCGCGCAACGTCCTGCGACTCAAGGAAGTTATTCCTCGCCAATTCTTCGTCCGATGGATTCTATTTCTGCAAAAGAGATCTCTGATGTTCTGGTCGACGCCACTTGCGCCATGAAGGTGTCTGATAAGATCTTGAGCCGCTCGGCCGGAGCGATGATTGTCGAAACAGCTTTTCATTCCGTCACTTCTTCTGGCGCTGAGGTCAGACAAAACTTTTCCATCGTCAGTACGGACTTTTCGGCCACAGCGGGAGGCGCCGGCGAAACCCAGACGCGTTCCGATGGTGGGGGCCTCGCTCGTTGTCTGCAAATTGGCGCGGAAGTTTTCAATCGTGCCGATATTTTGAACCGCAGCAAACGCATTGCTGAAGAATCCGTAGAGTTGCTTCTTGCTGACAACTGCCCGAATGAGACTTTGGATCTGTTGTTAGCCCCGGATCAGATGACCTTGCAAGTGCACGAATCCATCGGCCACCCTCTGGAATACGACCGCATTCTGGGCGATGAACGCAATTATGCCGGTTGGAGCTTCGTTAAGCCTGAGGACTTCGGAAAACTTCAGTACGGCTCGCCCCTGATGAACGTCACTTTTGATCCGACCGTCGCTGATGCCATGGCTTCTTACGCGTTTGATGATTCAGGTCTTCCAGCCACTAAAGAATTTTTGATTCAAGACGGTGTTCTGGTACGAGGTTTGGGAGGACTTGAATCCCAAGCCCGCTTGAATCTTCCTGGCGTTGCCAACTTCCGTTCGGCATCGTGGAATCGTGCGCCCATTGATCGCATGGCCAACATCAACTTGGAACCCGGGACCTCCAAATTCCAAGACATGATTGCCTCCGTCGAGCGCGGCGTGTTTATGATGGCCAATAAATCCTGGTCGATCGATGATTACCGCAATAAATTCCAGTTCGGTTGCGAATATGCAAAGCTTATCGAAAACGGAAAAATCACGAAGACACTGAAGAATCCAAACTATCGCGGCACCACTGTGAAATTCTGGAATGGTTTAAAAGCGGTCAGCGAAAATCGCGAAACCTACGGTTCTCCCTTCTGCGGCAAAGGGGAACCTAATCAGGTGATCCGTGTCGGTCACACAACTCCGTATTGCCTGTTTGCGAATGTCGAAGTGTTTGGTGCATAGGAAGGTCGGTCATGAATTTTACTGAAAATACAAAAAAATCATTCAACACCGTGGCGGACTTTATTCTGGCGAACTTACAGCCGGGCGAAGAAGCCAACGTCAATCTGCACGCGGAAGAATCTTTATTCATTCGCTTTAATGGCAGCAAAGTTCGGCAAAACACCACAGTTGAACAAAAGACATTGAGCCTGCTTCTGCAAAAAGACGGCAGAACCGCCTCTTTCAGTTTTTCCATCACGGGTGATGAGGCGGAAGATAAGTCCCGCGCGACTTTCTGGCTTTCTGAAGCCCGCAAAGAATGTGCGTTGCTGCCCGAAGATCCCTATCAGGTTCCTTTGAAAAACAACGGCGTCAGCGACAGCACCTTTAAGGGCTCTCTGCTTCCGGGCGAGGCCGTCATTGCCGCCATCACCCAGCCCGCTGCGGGCGTGGACCTTGCGGGGCTTTACTGTGCCGGCCCGTTGATTTCTGCCAACAAAAATTCACAAGGGCAAAGTCACTGGTTTGCGACAGAAAACTTCTTCATGGACTACTCTCTTTATTTGGGCGAAAAGGCCGTGAAGTCTGTTTATGCCGGCACGCACTGGGAGCAAAAAGATTTTGAAGGCAATCTGGCGCAAAGTAAAAATCAGCTCCGTCTGATGGATCGACCTAAAAAGACTTTGGCGCCGGGTGCGTATCGCACTTATCTGGCCCCGGGAGCGGTGGCGGAAATGGCCACGATGTTTTCTTGGGGAGCCCTGAGCTTTACGGCTTACAAACAAGGTGGCTCTGCTCTGCAAAAGTTGGCCGATCAAGAAAAGACGTTGTCCTCTTTACTGTCGATTCGTGAAAACTACAGCCTGGGTCTTATTCATCGCTTCAACAGTTTGGGTGAACTGGCCCCTGAAAGTCTGGATCTTATCCAAGCGGGGCAGCTTAAGAATTTTATGATCAGCACCCGGTCGGCAAAAGAATACTCGGTGGAAGGCAATGGCGCCGACGCTGGTGAATATCCGCGGGCGATGGAGATTTTACCCGGCTCGTTAAAAGAACAGGATGTTCTAAAGGAATTGGGAACAGGACTTTATTTATCCAATCTTCACTACTTGAATTGGTCAGATAGAATGAATGCTCGAATTACGGGCATGACTCGTTATGCCTGCTTCTGGGTGGAAAACGGCGAAATTGTCGCCCCCATCGCCGATATGCGCTTTGATGAAAGCCTTTATGACTGCCTGGGCGAAAACCTGATGGCCGTCACAGACTTTCAAGCCATCGATCCCATGGTTTTGACTTATGAAAACCGTGCTTTCGGTGGAAAAAAGATCCCCGGTATGCTAATCAAAGACTTCAAATTCACCTTGTAGGGGTTATCCGATGGTTAAATACCTTGTCCATGTGATGGTTCGTCATGAAGTTTATTCTGAGTACGTAGACTGGCTTAAAAACGAACACATTCCCGAAATGCTGGCCTTTCCGGGATTTGTCGGAGCGGAACTGTGCCTGCGTAAGGGCGGCAATCTTGAAGCCTCCAGCAAAGATGTCAAAGTCATCTACACGCTGAAGGACGAAGATGCGATGAAGGTTTACATGACCGAACACGCGATGAAAGCCCGCGAAAAGGGCCTTGAGAAATTCCCCGGTCAGTTTTCTGCGCAACGCGAAGTCTGGTTGGAAACAATTAATTTTACGTCAAAATAGTCCCGAGGGGCTTTTAATTCGCCCCTTGTGAGTGTATGTTAGGTCTTAACAAAGGAGACTCTTGTGGCTACAGCAGCATTTCAAAAAATTTTGGAAAATATCTCTGCAAACAAAGGTGTGCAAAACCTTCTTGAAAACTTCCAAAAGCTGAACGACGAAATCAAAAAGAAAGAGTCCGAGCTTAAAAAATCTTTCGATCAGAAAAAAGAAGAGCAAATCGAACTTGCCTGGAAGAAATATCAAGAGATCGTAAAAGTATTGAGCACTTCTGAAGCGAAAATCGAAAAAGAAGTGAACACGACCATCGCGAAATTGAAAAAGTCTGCGGATGATTTGGAAAAAAACATCGCCGCTTACAAAAAGAAAGCCGTGGCACAAAAATCGAAATTGGAAAAATCTCTTTTCAACAAAACGATGAAAAAATCTTCCGCAAAAAAAGCGACGACGAAGAAAGCGGCAAAAGCGACAAGCAAAAAAACCGCGGCAAAACCCGCTGCTCGTAAGACGACGAAGAAAGCCACTAAGAAAGCGAAGTAATTTTTAGTGACTGCTTAAAGTGAAAAGGAAGGCCGCAAGCCTTCCTTTTTTTTACCAAGAGCCCCATGGAAAACGACATTACCAGGGGACGGCCGCAGGGCCGCCAAAGATAGCCACCTGACCAAAACTTAGCCAGGCCAAAGCTTCTATTTTCCAGTTCTCCCCTTCTTGGGACGGCAAAGCTTTTGCTTTAATCGGCGTATCAGGAATTGGTTATGAAAAAGTCCACTTTTAGATTTAGAAAACAAGGCGTTTTTCTTTGCGCGATCGCGTTCGCGCTGGCCTATGCGGCGACGTCGCATGCGGCCAGTTGGAACGAAATGGATATTCGTGCGGATCTGTATTTTATGCGTGGCCAGGAAGTTTACAGCGGCCAGGATATCACTGAAAACAACCGCCGCCTGATGGAAGAAATCAATAACTTCAAACCCTCCAGCCAGCATCGGATCGATGGGGTCAGTGCGCAGCAAGCCCAGGCCATCATTCAGAAGACGAATCAAAATGAAGTCACTGGTTATCGGGGTGGACAGAAGTATGATCCGAAAGGCATCGTCGGCTTTTGTTTCGGTCGTGCGCTTTATGCGCATTTAGAATTACTTCGTCATGGTGTTTCTAAAGATGCTATTAAAAAAGTCTTTGTCGTCGGTCCGATGCGAACGGGCTCGATTGATTGGCAATTTCACGTCACGACTATTGTGAAGGCCAGCGATCACTCCGGCTGGTACGCGGTCGATACTTTTATCGGCAGACCGGTGCCCTTGGAAGAATGGTTTAAAAACTTTCAAAAATATTCCACCGATGGAAAGCTGCGCTTATTCGTCACCGAGCCCAATAAAATTGGGCCCAGCGCTTGGGAGTACAATGTCAAACCGGGCGGTTTGATGGACCCTTTTTACAACAACTATTTCAAAGACATGTTTGAATACTTCAAAAAGAACCATCTTCGACCCGAGGAAAAGTTCTTCCCTAGCTGCTCTAAAGTCTTTGCCACTTAAAAGTTCCCTACGCAGGTCGTGGTCTGTGCTGACAGCCCCCATTTCGTCTGTTAGGTTGGGAAGTTCCATGCGCTTTGTAAAACGTCTTCTTAAATACGTTCTTTTCTTTGTTCTGGGTGCAATCACTTGCGCCCTGATGAGCATCACCGCTCTTTCTTATTTTGCCATTGATCAGTTAAGCAAAGCCACGGCCCCGGCAACAAAACCTGTCAAAAAAATGCCCGTCGCCAAAGCCACCATGCTCCCAAACCTTCCTTTAGCCCCCGGGGAAAAAGGGACAGATCAAGAAGTGAATCCAAATCTGCGCGAACTCACCCATATCGGGCATACCTATGTGCATGAGCTCAATCTTTTTGACGAACTGGCGGCGACCCTTGCCCAAAAGAATTTACCCGAAATCTGCTCCGTTCTTTGCAATCCCACTTTCATGGACCGCGAATTATTAACGAACGAACGCACCAATTACCTGGTTCGCTTTTACCAACAAGAAGGAGCACGTGCGCATTCCGACCCGGTCTTCCGAATGAAGCTTGAAGAGATCGGCATACTGTCCGAGCTTTTTCCCGTCTCATTCCGAAAGGTCCTTGTGCAAATTCACGAGGCCAAGGCGGAATCAACGACGGACAAGTTAGCACTTGCCGTGCAACTACAAACTGCAGTGGTGCGCGAAATCTCTTCTTTGAATGATCGCATTGACGACGCCAAACGGGGCAATGAAAGACTTAAAATCCTTCGGGAACTCACTCGCTCTTGCGAAAAAGGTTTAAAATCTCGTAAGCAAGTGGTTTCCGAATGTCATTCTGAATTAGGAAACTGAACTTGCTCCTCGCCTGAAGATGGATTAACACCATTGATATGGGTCAGGGTCTTTCTCGATTTCAAGTTTCCTTCATGTTCGTGGCGTGCGCGCTGGTTGTCAGCAATTTGTATTACAATCAGCCGCTGCTGGGTATTCTGGCCCGTGAATTTGCCGTGAGTGAAAAATCGGTCGCGCTGGTGCCCGCTTTCACTCTGATTGGTTATGCGATTGGCATTCTGCTTTTGGTTCCGTTGGGAGACATGCTCAACCGCCGTCGTCTTTTGCAAGCCAGTATGACTGTGGCAGGACTGTTGGCTTTGTCCTTGTCCTTCAGCCCTAACATTCTGACTCTGTGTGCTTTGAGTTTTGTCATGGGTTTCTTCAATGTCTCGGCGACGATTCTGATCTCCTTTTCGGCGAATCTCGCTCGTCCCGAAGAACGAGGACGTATTGTTGGCATCGTCACTTCCGGTATTTTAATCGGCTCGTTGATGGCGCGCACGCTGGCCGGTTTCGTCGCGGAAAATTTTGGCTGGAAGATGGTCTTTGTTTTTGCCGGGTCGGTGAATCTTCTTTTAGCCGTCATCACGCAGTGGGCTTTACCTTCTGCGGAATCACATTTTCGCGGCACCTACAAAGCTCTTCTTTCTTCCACATGGGATTTAGTCAAAAACCATGCGACGGTTCGTGAAGCTGCGTTGATGGGCGCTATTCTTTTCGGCTCTTTTTCAGCCTTCTGGACGACGCTGACTTTTTTGCTTGAAGGCGAGCCTTTTCGCTACACACCGCAAACCATCGGCCTGTTCGGGGCTTTAGGAATGATCGGAGCTTTGGCGGCACCCCTGGCCGGTCGCTATGCCGATAAAAAAGGCCCTGCAGCTACCATCCGCCTGGGACTTTACTGTGCAATGGCGGCCTTTGCCCTCTTAGCTCTATCGTCCACAGCTGTGATCGGTGTGATCCTGGGAGTCTTGCTTTTGGATTTGGGTATCCAGGTCGCACATATATCCAATCAGACCCGCATGTTCGAGGTCTCTTCCGAGGCGCGTTCGCGCTTAAGCTCCATTTATATCTTCAGCTATTTTGTCGGCGGCGCTTTAGGTTCCTACATCGGCTCTTGGCTTTGGAGCCTGGGTCGTTGGCCTGCTGTTTCTTTGGGCGGACTGGCATTTTGCCTAGGCGCGACCCTGCTTTTTCAGAGAGGACAAAAAAGACGGGCGACTTCGCTTGAACTGGCTTAATAGTCCCATTTCGCCTCGCATTAGCGCCCCTGCTCTCCTTACAAATCTTTCATTACCCTAGGGGGGTGTGCTAGTCTCGACGGCGTTATAGAGGTGCACATGAAAATTGCCGATCTTTCCCCACGGAACGAATTTATCCCCCGTCATATTGGTCCTTCTGATTCTGACATTCACGAGATGTTGAAGACTTTAGGATTTAACTCTTTAGATCAAATGGCTGACAAAGTGATTCCCCAACAGATCCGCACGCAGCATAACTACGCGGATGTAGGCCCCGGTATTTCCGAGCACGGTCTTTTGAATCATTTGAAGCAGATGGTTGCAAAGAACAAAGTCTTTAAAACCTACATCGGCATGGGCTACCACGACACTATCACGCCAACGGTGATTCAACGAAACGTCTTTGAAAACCCCGTATGGTACACAGCCTACACTCCTTATCAACCCGAGATCTCGCAAGGCCGTCTGGAAGCTCTTTTGAATTTCCAAACTATGATCGGTGATCTTTGCGGTATGGAAATTTCTAATGCTTCGTTGTTGGATGAAGGAACTGCAGCCGCAGAGGCGATGTTCATGGCGCACTCTCTTTGCAAAAACAAAGCAAATGCTTTTGTTGTGTCTCCGGAAATGCATCCTCACGTCATCGAAGTGCTAGGCACTCGCGCTGAGCCTTTGGGCTTTGAAATGATTGTCACCGATCCCGCGACATATGATTTCGCAAAACCTGTCTTTGGCGTGTTCTTCCAATATCCCAATACCAGCGGAGCCGTGGAAGACTATTCAGATCTTGCAAAGAAATACAAAGATCATGGAGCCCTAGTGACCGCGTCTGTGGATTTATTGGCCATGACGTTGTTGACGCCTCCGGGAGAATGGGGTGCCGACATGGTTGTCGGTAACTCTCAACGCTTTGGTGTGCCATTGGGCTTCGGTGGACCTCATGCCGGTTTCTTGGCGACAAAAGATGCTTATAAGCGTTTGATGCCAGGCCGTCTTGTCGGCGTCAGCGTGGATTCCCAAGGGAAAATGGCTTTACGTTTGGCTTTGCAAACTCGTGAGCAGCACATCCGTCGCGAAAAAGCGACTTCCAATATCTGCACCGCTCAGGTTCTTTTGGCCAATATGGCTTCGATGTATGCCGTTTACCACGGCCCTCAAGGTCTTAAAAAAATCGCTCTTCGCGTGCAACGTTTGACGGGCATCCTGGCGGAGGGTTTGAACAAACTGGGCTTCGCTGTTTCTAAAAATGCTTTCTTTGACACTGTGACCGTAACAACGGACAAAGCCACAGCTATCATTGCGCAAGCGGAAAAAATGCAGATGAACTTCCGCAATTTCGGCAACGGCAAAATCGGTCTTTCTTTGAACGAAACAACGACGTTAGAAGATGTCGAAATGATCTGGGCCGCTTTCAATCAAGGCCAAGCAGCGGCGTTCACGGGGGCCTCTATTGATGCCGCTATGAAAGATGTGGAAGTGCCAGAGAAGCTGGTTCGTACTTCCGCCTATATGACCCATCCCGTGTTCCACTCACACCACAGTGAAACCGAGATGCTTCGTTACATCCATCACTTGCAGAACAAGGATCTGACTTTAACTCACTCGATGATCCCATTGGGATCTTGCACAATGAAGTTGAATGCCACAACAGAGCTGGTTCCGGTGTCCTGGCCCGAGATCAATAAACTTCATCCCTTCGCCCCCACTGCGCAAGCGGTCGGCTTGATCGAGATGATTCACGATCTGGAAAAGAAACTTTGCGACATCACGGGCTTTGCCGCTGTGAGCTTGCAGCCGAATGCGGGCTCGCAAGGGGAATACGCCGGTCTTTTGGTCATTCGTAAATATCATCAGTCACGTGGCCAAGGTCATCGTAATATCTGTTTGATTCCTTCTTCCGCGCACGGAACAAATCCCGCATCAGCCGCTTTGGTGAACATGCAGGTCGTGGTGGTTGCGTGTGACGATCAAGGCAACGTCGACGTTCAGGATCTTAAAGCGAAAGCCGAACAGCATCGCGACAATCTTGCCGCTCTGATGATTACTTATCCTTCCACGCATGGCGTGTTTGAAGAGGCCATTGTCGAAATTTGTAAAATCATTCACGACAACGGCGGACAAGTTTACATGGACGGCGCGAATATGAACGCCCTGGTCGGCATGTGCCGTCCTGGAGCTTTCGGTCCCGATGTATCACATATGAACTTGCATAAAACCTTCTCGATCCCTCACGGTGGTGGCGGACCGGGTGTGGGCCCTATCGGCGTCGCAGCTCACCTGAAAGATTTCTTACCAACGCACTCCTTGGTGCCTGAAGCGGGTCCTAAGACAGGGATTTCAGCAACGACGTCCGCACCTTGGGGCAGCGCCAGCATTCTTCCGATCTCTTGGGCTTATATCACCATGATGGGCGCTGAAGGCCTTCGCAAAGCGACTTTGGTGAGTATCTTGAGCGCGAACTATATCGCGAAAAAACTAGAGCCTCACTACCCTGTTCTTTACAAAGGTAAAAACGGTCTGGTCGCGCACGAGTGCATCGTGGATGTGCGTGAGATTAAAAAAGTTTCCGGCATCGACGTGACGGACGTGGCGAAACGTTTGATGGATTTCGGGTTCCATGCTCCGACTATGAGCTTCCCTGTTGCGGGAACTTTGATGATTGAGCCGACAGAGTCTGAACCGAAAAAAGAGCTGGATCGTTTTATCGATTCTATGGTGACAATCCGTAAAGAAATTGCCGCGATTGAAACTGGAAAAATGGATAAAGAAAACAATGCTCTTAAAAATGCGCCTCATACAGCGGCGATGATGATGAAGCCTGAATGGAATCATCCGTATTCGCGCGAAGAGGCCGTATACCCTGTTGAGTGGTTGCGCACGAACAAGTTCTGGCCTGTGGTTGGCCGCGTAGACAACGCGTACGGTGACAGAAACTTAATTTGCTCTTGCCCCTCTGTGGAAGAATACACTTAAGAAGTGAAAAAGGTTCTTCTGATCCGACTTGATAAAATTGGCGACCTGATCTGCACCATGTGTGTCGATCAGGTTTCTTTTTTAAAAGACCGGGATGTTCACTGGGTGATTTCCAAAGGTTTGGGCTTCGTTCCCGACAACGCCGATCCCCACCGAAAATACCTAGAGCTGGCCAAAGATGATTGGCGGACCTCGCTTCAATCGTTGCGTTCGTTCCTGAAAGATTTTAAACCTGACGTCGCCGTCAGTTTTCAAGCTCCGTGGTGGGTGAGTTATGCTCTGTGGGCGGAAAATGTGCCCGTGCGGGCCGGGGTTCAATCGCAATGGCATAGCTTTTTGTTTTTAAATAGGGGCTTACGCCAGCGTCGCAGCCAGGCGGTACAGCATGAATCTGATTACAACTTAGATCTGCTTCTTCATGCCTTTGGTGTGGAAGAAGAGATCACTCAGGAAAAAACTCCCGAGTTGAAATTGCTCGCGCCTTTGAATCCTGCGCTTTTGGCAAAACACAATCTGACTTCGGGACAATACGTTGTGGTTCATCCCGGAATGGCCGGTTCGGCTTTAAACTGGCCGATCGCAAAATATATTGAATTTATCTCTGCCGCAAAAAAAGATTCTTTGGTTGTTCTGACCGGCACCCCGGCCGATGAGCCTTGGCTCAAGGACATCAAAGAACACTTTGCCGGCGATGCGCGTGTTCTGTCCCTGCAAAACCAACTGAAAGCAACAGAGCTTTTCACGGTTCTAAAAAACGCCAAAGCCGTCGTCGTTCCCAGTACCGGAGTCGCCCATATGGCGGCCTCATTGGGCGCTCACGTTTTAGGTATTTACAGTCCAGTCCGGGTTCAACATCCACGCCGTTGGGCTGCGCGAGGTCCGCATGTTCGCATCTTCATGCCTCATAGTCAGGATCAGGATCATGTCGATCCCCGCTGTATGGACGAGATTTCCGTTGAAGATTTGCTAAAAGCTTTGTCTTCGCTTTAAAATGTCAGCTATGCAAAGACAGTTCACCTTCCCCGAATCTTTTGAAGACTCTATTTCTCAGGCTCTTGCAAACTACAAGCTGTCTTTGCAGGACTCCAAAGCGCTGGCAAAATGTGTTCTGGCTTTGTCGGACTATTTTATTCAAAAACCCGACGACGTGACACCTTGGCACGAGTCGTGGGCGCAGGTGGCTTATCTTTGTTATTATCTGCCTCTCAATTCCACTCGTCTGGCAGGAATTATTGCTGAGGCTGACAAAAGAAGCTTTTTTCACGGCCTGGAAAGAGTCGTTGATTTTGGTGCGGGCCTAGCCACGGCGTCTTTGAGTCTGGCGCAAAAACATTCTTGGCAATTTCAACTTGTCGAACGCGCCAGCGAGCCGCAAAAACTTATTGAAACATATTTCCCTCAGTTCAAGGCCGAAGAATGGCTTCGCACCTTTAGTGCTTCTCGGCTGAAAGATCCCGGAAAAACTTTGGCCGTGTTTTCTTATTCTTTGACCGAGCTTGCCGACATTCCAGAATGGGCTTATCAGTGCGAAGCTCTGATGTTAGTTGAACCGTCCACCCAACAGGACGGCAGAAAGCTCTTACAACTTCGTCAAAAACTTTTGGAAAACGGGTATCACGTATGGGCCCCTTGCACCCATGAAGGTCCCTGCCCTCTTCTGACCCAGTCCAAGCATGACTGGTGTCATGATCGCGTGCATTTTCAAGCGCCTGAATGGTTCCTGAAAATGGAAGAACAGCTGCCAATGAAAAATCGCACCCTCACTATGAGTTACCTTTTAATGCGCAAAACGCGACCTGAAAATATCGCTGCCGCGCGGGTCGTGGGCGACCGCTTACAAGAAAAAGGCAAAGATCGTCAGATGATTTGTCGTGGCCCTGAGCGCGAATTTTTAGCCTGGATGCACAAACTGAAGATTCACCAAGAGATTCCGCGAGGAGTTCTAGTGAAAATTCCAAGTGAATCTCAGAAGGTTTCCAATGAGCTTCGTATCCTTAACGAAGTCGAAATTTACGAATGAAAACCTCGTCATTTCACTCTGAAAGCGAAATTCATGGAACATATTCCAGAGTGAAACACCTAGCCTTTTCTTCGCAAGATTTTAATTAAACAACTTCTGACAACGGTCCGATAAGTATTCATATAGGAACTTTATGAATAATCGGCACGTAATGGTATCATTCATAACTATCGGCATTTTTATATGCGCAACCCTGGCGGGTTGTATTAAAGCCGATATCAAACACCCCGATCTGGTTCCCACTTTAAAGTCCACGTCCCCTTCCTATTACACCAACGACGCTTCTATCAAAGTGAAGGTGCAGTTCAACCGTCGACCGACAACGATTGTTGATTCCGAATTCAAAGTGAACAACGCGACAATCGTTAGCATCACTCCTCTTGATGACTTCACCTATCTTGTGGAACTGACCCCGGTAGCGGAAGGCCGCGTGATTTTAAGTCTGCCGGAAGGTGCGGCTTTGGATGAGCGGGGAAAAAAATCATTCAGTTCGGAAAATTTCGAAGTCTATTATGACAATTCCATCCCCGTCGTCGGCGCAGTGCAAATTCTACCCGCTGCCGTCAGTCCTAATCCACGCCCCGTTATCGATGGCCAAACAGAGCCCAAGGCGATCGTGACTCTTTATAATTCCATCGCGTGCTCGGGATTAAAATTAGCCGATACGCAAGCCGACAGCGTCACTGGCACTTTCCACTTCCCAGTGGCGAATGCACTGACCGTTGAAGGCCCTTATGCCTGGAGTGTTTTAACTCAAGATGCCGCTGGCAATACTTATTGTTATCCTTATCCTTTGCCGTATGTTTTCGATGCAACGGCCCCGTCTGCCCCTGCGATCTCTTTGCCCTATGCGATCCAAGACAGTCCCGTCATCATTGATGTCACTTCCTGCGATGACACCAATCAGTTGCCGGATTCTTACTTTCAGGTGGCCTTCGCCCAAGATGGGGGCCCTGCGCCTGATTTTACAGACTCTTCGTGGGGAAACTGTGCCACCGGAAACAATTATGTAACCGTCACTGGAAGCCAAGGCTTGCATACTTTGACAATGTGGGTGCGCGATGAGGCAGGTAATATCAGTCAAAGCAATAGCGTTTCGTTCACCCTGGATACCACGATTCCCAGCCTGACACTTCCGACAGCGATTTCTTTAAACCGCAATAGTTCTGCGACCGAGTTATTCGACGACGCCAGTGTTGATTCCGACGAAGAAGGATTAGGAAGCTATTCGCTGGGGACAGCCTCTTCACCGCAATGTTCGGATTATGGATCGGTGACGATCAATTCGGCGACGGGCGCTCTGACGTACACACCTACCGCGCATTATTATAATAAAAACGGAGCCACCAACCATCATGGCGGTCCCTGCAACATCAAGGTGCAGTTTTCAGATCAGGTTTTGCCGACGGCTCATATAAAAGAGGCCGAAGTCGCCGTCAGCGTTGATTTCATTGACGAGCTTCCCCAAATCACCGCGTGGCCTGGCACCAATGGCACGGCCACGGAAAAGTGTGGAAACAAGTGTTTTGCGAACGCCATCTTTGACTTGAGTTTCACGGCCAATCCCGGTGGCGCCGGTTTCCCCGACCCGCAAACTTTAACTTGTTCGGCAACGACTGCCGACGGCTATTACGTATCGATCGCAAGCTGTTCCGTCAGTGGCACCTCGGGAACTTTGTCACTACAGATGGGCTCAGCCCATGCTTCTTCAACAGACACGACACTCATCACCCTGACTGTCAGCGATGGGCTCACCAGTGTTTCAAAATCCTTTGGCGTTCATGTCGACAACTATGTCATGAGCATGTACCCCGCTTTGGCGGTGTCTCGCCCGCTTTCCTGCATTCTTTGCCACGCGAATATTCAGGCTGATATTGTTATGGACTTCGGTGTTGCCCAGGCAAACTACGCAAACGCTTCCGATATTCTGGGATTTGCCAGAATCAACTCTTCCCACATGTATCACTCGGACAATAACGTCATTGGTTTTACAGTAACGGGTTCCCTTTATATGCCCAATATCACGGTGACGGATAAAAACTTTATCAAACAGGTTTCAGGGACACCGAATGGCGCCCCCGTGAATCTTCGTAGCTTTCTTTTAAATCCCTGGAACTATTACGAACCGCAGGCCGATGCCCAGGGGACTTTGCTGACGGACACAGATGGCTTCGTCAAAGTGGCGGCAGCACCGACGGTCATGGCCGCCTTGCCACCGATAAACGGCGGATTGACACTGAAAAACTCGGTCACGATTCGTGCCCCTTCGGATGCAGAAATTCTGGCCTTGGATGCCACCTTGTCGGCAGCCACGACCGCCTTTGTTTACAAGGGACCAAACTCAAAACCCGCATTAAGCGGATTAGAAATTCACGACTATGGTTACGGCGAGTTTGTTCGCAACAATGGCACGATTGTTTGTTATGGCAGCATCATTATCAGCGGCACACTTTATCTGAACAATCCCGACATTCAGACAGATGACGTGGGTTGTTCCATCTATGTCGCCGGAAATGTTTTTATTGAAACCAACAGAGGCACCGCCATCAACTACGTCGGTGGCGCAGCCTCACCCACGCTGCAAATCACGGCCTCCCGCAACTTACATATGGGAATCGGGCTTTACGACCTAGCGCACATTCGTAACTCGAACAATGCCGCCAATGATGCCAGAAAAATCGCGAATGACGCCAATCCGTCGGGACTGCGTGATGCCGGAGGAACCGTTTCCTCGATCAAGAGCAACGAAAATGCGGGAGCGTGGGAATACATGACGTGTCCACTGCGCCCTGAGCACGCTATTTACCTGGAAACACACTACGTCTCGAACGGAAACTACACCGCCTGCGATGCCTCTACAGATCCCTGGAAATGCGCCATGGCCAACGAGATCTTCAACAATTGGATCGGCGTCGTTACGAATTACGACCACGTCCCCAACGTGCGAAACGTCTATCGACCAGCGACGAATTCTTTAATTGATATCGTCCGTGCCTATGAGACCATGTGCCGTTTCAACGGCGCCTATCAAATGTCCAGTTATTCCAGCTATAGTTGGACCTGGGCCGGCTACTGGGGCGAACAGCCTTCCAAGATTGGCGCGCCAACAATCAACTCCTACCGCGTCGCAACGGTCTTTGATCATCTGCGTGTTAATGCGCACAACGTCCACAGCAGGTACTATGGCGAATTTAGAGGCTCGGTGATTTCTCCATATGCGCTTTTCGCCGTCGGAAATCTGGTGTTCAAATACGACACGCGCCTTAACAACGTCGTGCCTTATCCCAAATTAATGGTTCCAAATCCGATCTTTGATGTGCAATAGTGAACGCATGTCTTTTGATGAAAACGAATCCAGTCCCCCTTTGGAAGTTCCCAAAGAAGCCTTAAGTGAAGAGGCCTTGCGCGGAATCATAGAAAGTTTCATTCAACGCGAAGGAACCGATTACGGCCGCGAAGAAATCGCTTTTGAAACCAAGTGCAATCAAATCAAAAAACAGATCGATAAGGGCGATGTAAAAATCGTTTTTGATCCCGATACGGAAACGGTGGGATTGATGAACACACGCGACTGGCAGCGCCGGCAAAAGTCTTAACGATTTCCGTAGGCTTGATAAAGGCGTTGAATATCCGCTTGGGAAAGAGCTCGCAGTGGCGCAATCTGCCGTCCCGGATCCTTTGAGACCAGCGTCTGTGACGTACCCGGCTTGGCAAAAGTATCACTGGGGTAAAGCATCAAAGAGTTATAATCAAACGGCGCCAGGCCTGAGACCTTCATCAGACTTGGTGGGAAAATTTCGAAGTTGATCAGGTAGCCTTCTTCGACATTGTCTTTAAGAACCTGTACAAAGGCTTCCCGGTCCGTGCGATTCTGTTCGTGGATAAATCCCAAAGCATGCATGATTTCGTGAGCGATCTCTGCCGGGGCGCAGTTGGGTGCTAACCACACTGGCTGCTTACCTCCGACTTTGCCAAGGTAACTTTTGCAGTCCTTAGAGCCCGTCTGAAAAACCAAAACATCTTCCTGGTCGGTGTAATCGACAAAACGAATCGGCGTGTTTGCAAAATACAACAAAGCCTCGCGCACACGCTGAGGATTTTCCAGGTCGGGCTGAATATAAATCGCAATCTCGGAAGAATCCCATAACTGCAGTTCTAAAGGTTTGGTCAATCCCGTTGGCGGCGCACCGGCCTCGACCTGCCCTAACAAAATGTCGCCGTCAGCAACTGCCATGCCGTCTTCGATCCGATAATGAACCGCCCCCAGCTGTGCCGCTGTTTTTTGCAAAGGCGCTTGCGGCAAAATTTCCACCTGTTTGTGACTTGCGGGAATATTTGCTTCGGATTGAAGACCCGATTCTTGCGCTGGCAAATCATGTGCGAGCGCCGCCGGGATGTTCTGTTCATTATTTGTGATCTGCTTTTTCGTGGGAACTGCAGTTTGCGCGCGCCACGAATTATCGCGCTTAGAGAAGACATATGTTCCGACAACAAGAAGTAAAATAAGCAGAAAGACTAAAATCCGATTGCTCAAAACAGACCACCTTCGCGGGATGTTTCAGCGTTCAAAATTTTTACCCCGAGGTCAAAATAAAAAAACACCGGTGTCGTGAACCGGTGTTTTTTTAAGTCGTGTTTTAATTTGTTAAAGGGTTGAAGATGAATCCTAATCGTTACTGAATCCAGAAACGGGGAACAGGGACACAGAAATCTGATACGTTTTTCCCTGAGCCACACCAGCATCTAAAAACTGCGCAAGTTCTTTGCGGAAGTTTTTGATTTTCTCTTTTGCTTCTGGCAAGCGCGATTCATCGACCGTGATCGAGATCGTTGACTGCTCACGCTCTTCTGTCGGCATTTTCTCAAGAAGACGTTCAAGCTTGCGCTTCATCTTCTTTTCACGAGAAACTTCACCGAAACGCTGAAGCTCATCAGGTGTCAGGTTTAAACGCTCCCCGAACATACGAATTGTTCTGATCGTCACTGTTCTTTTGCCATTAAGAATCTTGGACAAGAATGACGAGTCCACTTCCAAATGACGCGCAAAAGCGCGCAAAGAGTAACGGGGATAGTTTTGGCTACGGCGAGCCAGTTCATCTTCTAAGAATTGTCGGAAATCCGAGTTTTTATTTACGTCCTGCATGTGGACACAATTATTTAAAGGACTCCTAATAATCAATAAGTTGTTCACAGCCTTACAGACATTTAATAAAGCCATTCAGGCTGCGTCAATTACACGCTGTCCATTACTATTTTTTTATCTAATATCAACATCTTACGAACCCTTCCGCGTTCGACAAATTGGTAATGTTGATTGCCGAACATCGACGCAAAGGACGGTGTTTCTGAGAGAAAATGAAGCAGTTTATCTTCGTAATTTTGCGGACATAAAATCAAACGATCCGCTTGCAGAAGCCCCTTGCTGTGAAGCGTATGCAAAATTTTGATAATCGTGTGCGTCCCCACTCCGGCGATGACCACACTTCCTTTGAGCGCCGCGTCTAAATCTTCTCCCGCTGACGTCAGAAATTCGGCCCTGCTTGAAGAGTCTTCGTCGAAGTGCTTTTCCTGAAAACGCTGGCGCAACCGATCCATAATAGAAGCCACCTGATCGACGAAATAAACTTCAGGAAACAGACCACTGCGATAGGCGCTGATGCCCAGAATACCATGGTCACAGCAAAAGTCCCAAACGGGCTGCCCAGGAAGAAGTTGATCGAAAATAAGCTGCATGCGGAGAGGCAATTTGTACATCGACGCAGTAGATATCATTGACTGTCTGCCAAGGGAAAAGGAAACTCCCGAGCTATGAAAAAGACTCCATTAGCAGATATCCACGTAAATTCGGGCGGCCGCATGGTCGACTTCGCAGGCTGGTATATGCCTGTTCAATATTCTGGCGTTCGTGAAGAGCACGACAATGTTCGTAAGAACGTCGGTCTTTTCGATGTGTCTCACATGGGCGAGGTTCGCGTAAAGGGACCTAAGGCCTTGGAAACGCTAGAGTGGCTGACGACCAATGACGTTGCCAAGCTCAACGAGGGTGAAGCGCAGTATTCCCTTCTGCCAAATGAGCAAGGCGGATTGGTCGACGACATTATCGTGTATTGCCTGAAGAAAAATGAAGACTATTTGGTCTGCGTAAATGCCTCGAATAAAGACAAAGACTTTGCCTGGATGACGAAAAATAATAAGGGCGCTGATATCACAGACGAAAGCGATCTGTGGGGCCAGATTGCGATCCAGGGTCCGAAAGCTTTGGAACTTTGCGATCGTGTTTTCGGGTTTAAAGTCAGTGAAATGAAACCTTTCACTTTGAAAGCCAGTCAGTTTCAAAATTTCAAGATTATGGTAGCTACGACGGGATACACAGGCGAAAAAGGCTGTGAGGTGTTCGTTGAAGCTGCCGGTACAGGAGCTCTTTGGAATCACCTTTTGACTGAAGGCAAAGACCTGGGAGCCCAACCTATCGGCTTAGGCGCTCGTGACACACTCCGCACAGAAATGAAGTACTCTTTGTACGGCCACGAAATCGATGACACAACGAATCCATACGAAGCCGGCCTGGGTTGGGTTATTAAGCCGGCTAAAAAGGACTTTATCGGCAAGGCCATGATCGTCGGTAAAAAAGAAGCCGGTCTTCAAAGAAATCTTGTGGGATTTAAGATGCTTGAGAAGGGCATCCCCCGTCAGGGTTACAGCCTATTTTCTTTTGACAACAAAGAAATCGGCAAGGTAACTAGTGGTACACATTCTCCGACTTTGGATGAACCTATCGGTATTGCCTACATCGACGTAGCTTTTGCGAAAGAAGGAACTGAATTCCTTCTGGATATTCGCGGCCGTAAAACTAAAGCGGTGGTTTGTAAGACACCTTTCGTTCAGAAATAAGGAGCCGAAAATGCCATTTCACATCCCAGAAGACTACTACTACACAAAAGAACACGAATGGGCTCAAGTTGACGAGAACATCGTAACCGTGGGTATCACTGAATTTGCTCAAGACCAATTGGGCGAGGTGGTTTACGTTGAACTTCCAGAAGAAGGTCAAAAAATCACTCAAGGTCAAACTTTCGGCGTTATCGAGTCCGTAAAAGCGGTCAGCGATCTTTATGCCCCTGTTTCAGGCACAGTTATCGAAGTGAACGCATCTTTATCTGACGATCCGTCAGTTTTAAACGACGATCCAGTGAATGAAGGCTGGTTGGTTCGCATCGAAATGGATACTGAAAAGGAACTAGCGAACCTTATGAGAGCTCCCGATTACAAAAAATTGATCGCAGAGAAATAGTTCTTGCAAGATAGCGCAAAAATGCGCTATCACTTTGTTTCAAATTAAGGTGTTGCCCCGCTGGTGAAATTGGCAGACACGCTAGACTTAGGATCTAGTGCGCAAGCGTGGGGGTTCAAGTCCCTCGCGGGGCACCAAATCTTCTTTCAAAAGAAGATCGCGAAGGAAAAGAGCTGACTGAAAAGTCGGCTTTTTTTATGTCCAAAATGGCTCTTGGCTCTTGCCCATTAACGGGGGCAGTCTAACTTTTGCTATCCAAGATATAACCTTGCTCTTAATCGGAAATTTTCAAATTTTCTAAAACCGTAAGCTCTTCTGATCAACTCCTCCATTCGGGTGTGCATACCCTCAACAATTGAATTTGTTTTCTTAAATCTCCACATTCTCACGATCTCTTCCTGCCAGCTTTCAAGCGTTTCACCCAAGATCACGAAGTTTCTGAATCCTGATTCTTTCAAGGCCCGTATTGCGTCTAAAAACTTCGGGATCATCTTCTTTGCTTCCTCCTTACTATAAACTCGGTAAAGCATCATTTGCGTGAGCTCTTGCTTAAAATCGTAGATGGCTTCCAAGGCTGGGTTTTGTTTCAAATACTTTCTGAATTTTACCTCCTGATCGGGTTTTAAATTCCATGGATGTCTGCGCATTAAGGATAGCAGACCACGGTTCTTACGACCGGCCTCATCAATCAATCCCCAAACCTTTAAAAGTGGTGATTGATCAACCTCACAACGTGAAAACTATCAGCGACGATCATGGCGTTGGTGAAGTATTTCTTGGCTATACTTCGATAGGTTTCTGATAAATCCATCAACACTACTTTGCAGTTCCGCCTGTCTGGTATTTTCCTTAAGAATCGCCGCAGACTTGGCTCTGATCGTCCTAACTGTACATCGTATAAGCGATGTCTTTTGAGATCTGCAAAGGTTGTCATAAACCCAAGCTTGCGTGAAAAATTCTTATCATCAATTCCTAGAATCTTTGGACATGCGGCATTGCTGAACTCTTTGTTTTCTTGCTTTAAATATCCTTGAAAACATCGCTCAACAGTGGCTGTTCCAAGATCAAGAAATTGACCTAAAACGGATTTGCAAATACCGTGCTTGTGTTTGACTGCAACTTCTTCCCTGAAAGGTTCAGAGCTTCGAAATCGAGGTCTTATTCCAGGGAGTCTTTGATTGAAATATCGACCACAAGATCGGCAACAAAACTTATGAACCTTGATTCTTAAATAGGTTTTTTGAATGCCAATACTGTGATGCTTTATCGTTCGTATAAAGCTGTCTTTTTTGCGCAAATCGGTTCCATCGCAATAAGGACATCGAGGCTTTGCGATAAGCTCTACGTTAAAATAAACGGATTTAATTCCATCATAGGAAATGAGTTTGTAACCGGGCAATCCAATGATAGGTTCATGGATGTTCGGGGGCATCGGGAATTCCTTTTGCTAAAACTTAGTTGTGGTAAACCAAGTATAACAAAAGTCCTGACTGCCCCTGTTAATGATCTAGAGCCGGTTTTCTGACTTTACGTAGCGACCGATGTCTTTCCAGCTTGCTCGCGTCCAAGCGCCAAAGGGGATCACTTCGCCGTTCTTTCCGTAGCCAATCATAATGCGGATCTCGCCTCGGTTGGAGCCATTTTCGTCGCGATCTTTTTTAAAGCCCGCGCCATCGGCGATTAAATAGTCGACTCGATGATTTACCGATAAATCTGTTGCATCACTCTTTGCAAACCAACGATGCTGGCTTGAATGAGCGGTACTAAATCCCATTGTGTCATTAAGGTTTTTTGCTGATCTTCGGAAGCTCTGGTTCGTCACTGTTTCAAGGGATAGTTTTTCAAATTCGCGACTTCTTCTTGAGTACTGATCTAGATCTAAAAATTGATTGAAAGGGACACAGGTTTTCTCGCAACTTTGGCAGCGCATACGCTTTAAGCTTAGGACGACTTCACCAATAGACGTTTTTAATTTTCTATCTCTCTTGCCGTGCAAGTGACGTTTATGGCTTTGGCAGTGAGGGCATTCAATTCCAGCCTGCATAATCATTTTCTCAACTAAAATCACCAATACTTTTACAAGGCTCGGTACGCCTTCGGTGTCGAACAAACTTTTCACTGCAATGATTAGCTGGGAAAACGAAAAGTCTTTGAGGGAAATTTCAGAGCCTATATGCAGCGAAAGTTTGGACATAAAAAAGGCCTCCTTGCCATCATGATCACGAGTGTAGAAAATAAAAACAAGAAAACCAGCCAAGTCTTTTTATCACAAATTTAAACGCAGAATTTTTCAAACAAAAACTGCGTGTAAAAAAGTTCGACGATCTTTCACGGCACCTGTAAAGTGCTTAGACGCCCGCTTTGCCTTCATCTTGAAGTAAATTCGTTTTTAGGTCTGGCATGCTCGTAGCAATATGAACCACTTGAAAGATCGTTGCTGTGGAATAACGGGAAACTAATCCCACCAACTTTGCAACGGTATCTACTTTAGGAGGTCCTATGAGAACAATGACAGCGGTTTTAAGCCTAGTGTTAGTTTCTTCGACAGCATTTGCGGGTGAGCTCAAAGACATTTCCGTCAGCGATTTTGTCAAAGTTAGTAAATTGATGCAGGAGACTCAGTGGAGCAAAAACGAGACAATTGATACGCTAATCAAAACGGGAGAAAATAGTTTTTATTCAGTTGTTAAGGCCGATGGAGAATGTACCTCTGCTAGTATCTCCGAACTTAATAAAGGAACACTGTATGTGGTTCCAAGTTCAGTAGAAAAAGTGAATTGTTCAAAGTAGACCTCACCTTGGCTACTTCAAACCCACTTTTTTGAGCAAATTTCCTCCGTCAGTTTTTCCCACTCAGAGCGAGTAAGAAAAATCTAGATTTTGGTCACAAAACCTGTTCACGCCAATGCTCCACAAAGCACTGGCGTGTTGAACATATTATTTTAATGTCTGCCGCTCACACTGCGCACTTCTGCCCGACTTATTTTACGCGGGACTTAGCACTTTTGCGCAGATTTATGGTTAATAGCCTCACACTATCAGGTCGTGGCGTTCTGCCGGAGTCTTCTGGCCTTCGTATTTAAACTCCAGTGGCCGTTCGATGAATATCCGTCTCTTACTTAAAATTTACCGAAGAGCCCCGGCGAGTGTCGTCTCTCCTTCGGGCAAGTACCCGATGCAATTATTTCACAGTCCACTAAGAAAATGAGTTATATGATAATGTGATTTAATGTACAGAGATTTTGCCGCCATTTTTTTGATTTTTTGTCAGTGAAAATGCTTATGGATTTCTTTTTTCGAAAGGAAACGCGCAGACATTTTGAACTGAAACATGTTAGAAAAAGCTAAGTTATTTGGGCAGACAATTTTTCTTTTTTTTGCGCGCAAGCTCTTTACGTTTGTGAAATTTTGCTGTCCCATAAAGCAAAGAGTTTGACCAATTTCCCCCTGTTCGCCCGCGTATTTTTGAAAAAGTAATCCTCCAAATCCCCTAGAATCTCGAATAGATAAATTCGCTTCTTTAAAAACTCGTGGTGAGCAAACACTTGTTTTTAAATTTTGTTTGTATGTCTTTGAATTGCAGTATTTGCCATTTTTCAAAAACACTTTTTTATAAACGAGAATATCGATCATGAGGACTTTGAGGAAGAGGATCAAGAAACACTTGAAGAAATTAAGGAAAATGCGATCAATTTTGGAGATTAGCGGCGAAACCTTCCTAGTCGCTTTCTTGAGCGCTTAAATCCAGCTCTTTGGTTTTCAGAGTTTTCTTAGCGAAGCTTCAAATCGTTCAACTTTTGAGTCATCTGTTGATTTGTTCATAAGCTGCATCAGCTGGAACTTCTGCTGGAAGGTCGGCAATTCTTTGCACCCAGTTGTTGATACGTTTGAAATTCGTAAGAATTTCTTGATCTAACTTTCTACTTTGAGCATGAAGCTCTGGCATGTGTATGATTTTGAATCAGAAAGAAAAAGAGCAACAAGTTAAATTCCTTGTTGCTCTCGTTGCTGTTATTCTTTTTTGTCGATAACAGAACTTTGATAGATTTTTGGCGGCATTACTTTAGTTGCAGTTTGAATTAGCCATTGCTGCTAAAGTTCTTTGACCTGTCAGTAATTCATTCACTTCGTCTCGAGAAAGAAGTCCATCAGTTGACATTTTTTCCCAACGAGCTTTGTTGATTTTCACCTGCTCACAGAAACTGATTGCCTTTTGAGTCGGAGGCTTAACCCACCCACAACCAAGAGCATTCATCTCTACTATGTCGTTAACACCTTTAATTAAGGCCTGTCCTTCATCTGGAGAAAGCTTTCCATCTTTCACCATTTGTTGATAGCGTAAAACATTATCTTTTACGTATGCAGACACTTGATTTTTGTTGCACCCTAACGAGGCTGGTTGCCTGATTTCATTTTTTGAAAACGCAAAAGATGCTCCGAAGACTACCACTAGAAACGATAACACTGTCTTTGAATTCATATAGAACTCCTCCTATTTACATGTAGTGTATCGAAAAAAATTTAGATAATGTGAGTCCAGTTCCATGATTGAAAGGCCGAATGGGAGTGTTTCGAATACTTGCAGTTTTCTGAGTGGACAAGTTTACAAATTGTAAACGAATCTTTTGGGCAAAAAGCGTTTTTGTGACCCAAGGTTGAAGAAAAGTTAATGCCCAGACAAGAAGCTGAAAAGAACATGGAAATGGGATCTAGAGTTTCTATTTTCTACTTCACTTTCCTCATTTAGGTTTTGATAGGACAGCACCTTGATAAGGTAGATTCCCAAGAACCGCAAATAAGAAAGGGGCCATCAGCCCCTTTTTGAAAACACAGTATTTACTGAACAAAAATGTCTTAGCCAACACCTGGCTTTTCTGGTCTATAGCGAACCCAGTCCGCACTCATTACTTTGCCATCACGAGAGATTCTGACATCAAGATCATGTGGATTTGCCCACCCCGACTCAACATCTGGAATCACGACACGCAAGAGGCAAGCACTGCCGCCATTAAGCACGCCAGAGCATCCAACGATTTGCACGTTGTAAGCAGAAGGCTGAAAGCCTTGAAGGATCTTTTTGAAGCCATCATAAGCTTCTTTAGCATCCTCCGTTGCTATCATTTTGCGCTTTAGGACTTGGCTGATGATCATATGAGAGAGGATTTCATTAGTGTCCTCTGCATCACAAGCTACTTTACGATCCATTTTTTCAGATTTTTTAGTTGCCGCAGTAAAAGTGTCAGCGGATTTTGATTTGGCTTCTTCTGTTGCAAACACAGAACCGCTTGCAAAGATCACAATTAATGATGACATGATAACGAACTTAGATTTCACAACGAACCTCCATTTCTATTAGATTACCAAGATTCCGGAGGCTTTAACAGTCCGACCCACTTGAAACTGTTTACGGTGTGAAAACAGGGTGAACATCTCAGATGGGCCGCAGGAAAATTCAACTAATCCGCTTGGAAACTATCAACCAAAAGTACACCCATAGGCTCGAGAGTTTTTTCATCGACACTTAGAATGATCGTTCTTTCGTCCATGTAGCCGTCGCTGCTTTGATTGTCCACGCATCTCACGATGCGTTCATCACGAGTCACAGATTTATATCCCAACTCACAACTAACTTTTGCTGTGGAACTTCTAAATCCGTTCACAACATCCATAGTGCTTTGCTGGCGATCAGCGGCAGTGGTTTCTTTGAGTTCTTTCGTGTAGTTTTCTAGTATTGAGATGGTCTCTTGAACATCCACAATAGCTGAACCCTCGCGATCATAGCTTACAGGACGAGTGAAGCCCATTGCGGTCGCCTTTACCAATTTCAATAAGCGATTGTCCTGTGGTGAAGGCAGGCGACTCACTTGGGAAGTAATCATATTCAAATAGATTGGCAGCAATTTACTAACTTCTTCCTTTGAAAGCTTACGATCAAAAATCTCACCACGGTAGTTCACTTTACCGAAACCGACTTTTTCAATCGTTGAAGTTGAAAGGTCATACTTCTGATCAGCGACACCGGCGATCCCGAAGTATTCATGCAAAACCAGGATGGCTTTTTTATCCAAATCACCTTTTCCCGCCCAAGCGATGCGGTTAAAGACGATCCTTTTAGCCGAAGGCGTGTTGATCGCATCTTTATCCATGCCATCTAAAGTTAATTTCTTTGTCGTCGACTCAACTCGCGTTTCATCAACAGCTTTAGCCAATGTATTAAGATCAAACTTAAGAAGGCCTCGGTGCTCCCCCAAAGTTTTAACAAGTTGTTGGCCGATGCCCACAAACTCAATGGCATCCATATCACCGCCGTTTTTCACAACACGGGGCCCAGCAAATGAAACTTGAGAGGCTAAAAGCAACAATCCTATTGCGACGTACTTCATTTTATTTCTCCTTTTTATCAAGACGATAAAATTGAACAGCTAATTGATAGACAGAATTTCTTTTCTTTTTGGTTTGCGCGTAAAAGCGATCTGCGAAGGCTTGCTGGAAATCGCGGATCATCTTTTTCGCTTCTTGCATTTCTTTTTCAGGAAACGCCAAGGTCATGTTGATGAATTCACGGTCATTCACAGCATCGTTGAACAATGATTGCTCAGCCCGTTTCATCACCTGCGCGTGGAAGTTCTTAATCTCTTGCGAAGGAACATCTTCCTCCGTCGTCGACTCTTCCGTTAATGCACGATACTTGCCTTTGGAAAACTCAATTAACCCTGCACGGGTTAAGTTATCTAGGGCATTTTTGATCACAACAACATTCAGTCCCAACTTCTCTGCAAACCAAATCGGTTTATGAATGCAGTGATCTAGTTCCAAAAGCTCCAAGATCGCTAAGCAGTACCAGTTCTGAACGGCGACAAAGGCCTCGGCTGCGATCTTTTTTTGACGATTCGCGCGGTTTGACATTTGCTCGATCTTTTTCAAAGATTCTTCTCTGCGTCCCGGACTGCGCGAGTGTTGTGAAGTCACACTCAACAGGAACTCTTCCTTTTCATAAAGGGTGAAGCCCAAGCGCGTGGCAATATCTCCTGCCTTTTGCTCGGAGATTCCTCTTTTCATGTTCAAGAGCAATGACAAAGCTGCAGGGCTTACCCCCAGGTCTCTGGCAAAGGCTCTTAAGGAATAGCCGCTATTACGGGAAGCTCGTTCTTCGAACTCTTCTTTCAAGATCTGAATATGGAGCGGATATGTCGTCGTCATGGGAGTTAAATACCGAGAAACCGCTCCCATTTCAATGGCTCAGCAAACAACTTGTTTACCAAGAGTTCGGCTCAGTAAATTTCCAGTATTATTTACCCAAATCCCCCTGATAAAATGCAGATAGCGCAAGAGCAAAAACTCTTTTAGTCAAAAGAAACGATCATAGATTCCTCCGATTCGGGAATCTAACTCAAAGTTTCTTCTGCTGTGAATGCAGCAAATGGCGGCAGAAGTGCGGATAGAACTCTTACACTTCTGCTTTCGCCAATCAAGATTCGGTGATCAATACTATCTACCCGCAGAAATCAACCGGGACATCTCTACATGAGCTCAAGATTTACACAATCAACATCGTACTCTGAAAGGGACTTCAGCACATGAATACGGGCGCGGACGGCGGTTTTCTTATTCGGGCTCAATGTTAAAAAATAGTCGTATCGGATAGAGCCTACTGAGTGGCTTCCACCAAAAATCTGATTATAAAGTACAGAAGTTTCATCTCCGTAGATCTCATCACCAGAGGTTGTCCCATTCACATTCATCGCACAAGTGCGAACTTGCGGATACTCGGGACGATGATAATTCGTCACTCGCGAATCGACCGTAAGAATGTCTTTAGGCAAATCTTCTCTGACGGAATTGAACTGGAAATCAATTTTTTGGCAATGAAGACCCTTCTGAGGAAGAGGCTGTGCATCCCTGATAGTGACATAACAAATTCTTCCCGTGGGATGTTCATTGTATGTTTCTTTTCCGACGTATACCTGCCCAGGCTTGATATTTGATGTCTCGGCCATGGCCTGAAAGAAGCCAAGACAACTCATTAAAATAATTGCTAACACTTTCATTAATCCTCCCATTTAAGTGCCAATCCAACTACCTCAATTTCGAACCGCTGGCGACGCTTTCTATGGGCGTGCAACATCATACTGCACCCTTTGAAGTCATGACTTGGTCTGAATCGAGGAAACAAAGTTTTTCATAAGGCCAGGATTATTTATGCGGCTAGGATGCTCTCCACATTTAGGGGGAATCAATTTGGTCCAAAAATAAGAAGAACATTTATTTTTTTCGTCAATAACGCCGGGGGTGGGTTTTAACCATTTCTTGATTTTTTGTAATGTTGGCACTCCAGAATCAAAGATTTATGCCGATAAATTTAACATGAAGAAGAAGCTAAGTCTGAAACTCCAGTTAATTGTCTCTTTCTCAGTCATCTCTCTGATTATCACCGGTCTAGGTGCCGTGATCAGCTTTAGATTTTCGTCAAAAATTCTTGACGACCTAACGTTGCAGAACCTGCAAAACCAGCTCGAAAGTTCCGAGTCCGCTATTCATGTCTCAATTAGCGACGCCTTGGAAAGACAAGAAACCCTGGTTTCTTATTGGTCGCCCAAGATCAAAAAGGATCTGCATATTTCCAGTGAGACTTATAAAGATCTTATTGAAAACCAGGTCACTCATGAAAAGAAAGAGGCATCGATTCCCCTTTTCACTTATAAAGGTTTGCCATTGCATAGAAACCCCGAGTTGGCCCTGCAGTTAGCAGAACAATCAGGTCAAGCCGTCAGCATTATGGCTTTGGTCCCCGACGGACTTCTGCGTGTCGCGACCAGTGTGAAAAGAAAAGATGGAACTCTTTCATCGGGAACCTACATTCCCAGCGATTCGCCAGTCGTGAAAGCAATCAGCAAAGGTGAAAAGTTCAGTGGGCGCGCCTTAGTGGCCGGTCATTGGTATATTACAACCTACGAACCCATTACGGAAAACGGCAAAGTGATGGGTGCCTTCTTTATGGGGCAACCAGAAACTTTCTCTCCTAAAATTATGGCTTATCTTAAAGCGCAGAAGCTTTTAAAGACGGGCTACTTCTACATCATGGATTCAAAAGCCACGCTCGTGATGCATCCGACGATCGAAGGTCAGAATCTTTATGACAAAACAGACCTTGATGGTAAGCATGTTTTCCGTGACGTCATCGCTCAGAAACAGGGCTTGATGAGATACCGATGGATGAATGATGAAACAAAATCGCCGCAAAATAAATTTGCAGTTTTCCACTACTATCCTGAGATGGATTGGATCGTCGCTGCGAGTGTCAACGAAGACGAGGTTCAGGAAGCGACCACGGGCCTAAGAACATTTATGATCTTTCTAAATATCGGTGCTCTTTTACTGATGCTAGCGTGCTCATGGTTCTTCGGAAATAAAATCGCCAAGAAACTTTCTTACATCGGCCGGTCTCTGCATGAATCGACCGAAGAAGTTCAGTCCGCCATCGAACAACTGGCAACAGCAAGCACGGAGCTATCCGAATCAGCGACTAATTCCGCAGCCTCATTAGAAGAAACTGTGGCCTCTTTGGAGGAAATCAGCGCGATGGTGAAACACAACTCTGAAAATGCCAAAGTCGGCGCCGAGCTTTCTGCCAATGCCTGTGAGATCGCACAACAGGGTGAAGCCGAATTGAAGAAACTATTCCTTGAGATCAAGGAAATGGGCGCCTCTTCGAAAAAAATCAAAGAGATCACGGATGTTATTGATGACATCGCCTTTCAAACAAATTTGTTAGCCCTGAACGCGGCGGTGGAAGCAGCTCGTGCCGGAGAACAAGGTAAAGGGTTCGCCGTCGTGGCCGAAGCGGTTCGCAGCCTGGCACAACGAAGTGCCCAATCGGCCCAAGAAATTTCGAAGCTGATCAACCTGAGTGTTGAACAAATCGAACGCAGTTCGCAAGTAGCCGACAGCTCGGGTGACGCCTTATCAAAAATCGTTTCTTCGATCCAAAAGGTCTCGGAAATCAATAACGATATTGCGGCCGGCAGTCAGGAACAATTTGCCGGCGTTGAGCAAATCAATAAAGCCATGGGGCAACTGGACCAATCCTCTCAAGCCAATGCCGCTGCCGCCGAAGAAATCGCGGCGACGGGAGAAACTATCAAAGGCCAGAACAATAATGTGGGCGGCAAAGTTGTAGAATTAAAACAATATATCGAGGGCGAAAGAAAGCGCGCCGCCTAAGAGCAAGAACACCTTTTATTCGGGTGCCGTCGAGTAACTTACTTCGACCATAGCGCCCGGACTTAAAATCACCTCGTTTGAAATAATAAGAACATTGGCTTCCCAAGAATAATCCGTGGCCGCAAGAATCTGACTGTCCACGGTCACGGATGTGACTTCAGCGATTCCCGGAGCTTTTAAGACAAAACGATGTTCAATCTGCGCAATAGATTTATCCAAAAGATCAGCAAAATTGGCAGACCAATCTTCGTTACAAATATTGTAGGCTTTTCCTTTCGTCAAAGAGGCCAAGCTCGTATAAACCGATCCTGTCGCCGACTGACAGGGACTGACGGACGCTCCCATTCCGACGAATGAGGAAACCATCACCTGCGAAGTCGGCCATTGCGTCATGCTTAAAAGAGAACTCAAAAATGAATTCGCCGATAGATTGGAATTATCATCTGTCACAAAAACAATCACCTTTTGAGAATCGACCCGGAAGAACTCTTTGAGCTCCGTCGCCGACAGAGCCGAAAGTAAAAGGGCAGGGCCATTTTTCGATCCGACCGAAGTCGTTATCTGTCGATAGTAAGACGAGGGAAGATCATTGGGTAAAGTGGCTCCGTGGGTCCCCGTCCCACTTAACAATAAAAATCGAAAGTCAGCTTTGTCATCGAGTTGCTCCAGGAACGAAGACAAATTTGAACGGACTTGGGCGGCATTGTCAGCCATAGACCCTGAGTTGTCGATCACCCAGATCATGTCCAAAGCGGAGTTTTCGCTGGAGTTGACGGTAAAAACCTCGGTTGCAAGATTCGTTGAAACCGCCCCCTCCTCACGAAATGCCACACTTCGCGAACAGTTTTGAAACGCCCCTATACAAATCAACGCAAGCAAAATGGCCGTGGATCTTTTCATACCTTCACGCCTCACTTCGAAATGAGTCTTCACATTGTTTTTTTTGAAGCCGTTACGAATGCAACTCGTGCAGGTGGGATATAAAGATGAGTTACGATGTGAGTAACTTTTCGGTTGTGGAAAAATATTCTGAATAGCGACAAGCCAGATTCCATGAGTGCCCATTCAAAGAACGCTCTGGCGTCCCCAAGAACTTCTAAATTCTCAGTTCAAGACATACGCATGAGAGTGACTGACTTCGTCACTTTTTTACGAGTTCGTCACACTCCCTCTTATCAGCTTATCGTCATGTTCAGCCTACAAGGCACGTTTTTGGATAATACTTAGTTACCAACGGAGTAAGATATGAACTTACGCAAATACTTAATAGCTCTAACAATTGGCCTGAATACTGTATTCCTTTTTGCTCCACCGTGGGCGCAGGCATCCTCTTTAACTTGCGGTTCTGTCTTCGTCTCTGACGCCAGACCCTTTGCCAATATCGAAAAATTCGAGCAGCTCTATACCAAGGGGCGTGGACTTGATACTTACAAGAGGGCAATGGGCCCGGAGTTTTCTAAATCTGTGGATCGGGTTCTACAAAAAGAAAACTCGCATTGGTTCGACTCGGGAGCTGGTCACGCTTTCGCCGTCAGACAGGCTTTAGAAAGCCCGACGACTCATGCCACGTTTCAGGCTACTGTTGTTGCCTATGAAACTTCCGCACAATCCAGTGGACGCCTTAAAGTCCACGAAGGTCGCTTTCTTGAGAATATCGCTGACCGAGAAATTCCAAAGAGTGATTTGATCACCGATGTCTTCGGTCCTTTGGCATACTCCGGTCGTCCCGATATCGTTCTTCAGAAGTACCTGAACAATCTAAAGCCTGATGGCGAGATCTATCTTTTCTTTGGTGCCCGCCATGAAATCTATGGTCAATACAACACCGTTCTTAGTGCTAATGGCCGAATGATGACTTTGACCGACTGGATCGGAAATATTCCAGGCCTGAAGGCAGAGCTACGTCGCGAGCAGAAAGAAGATGACGGAACTCTTTACGAACAATGGACTATGCGAATTGTAAAAGAACGAAGCGATGTCAAAATTCCGGAAGTGGAAATGATTCATTTCAAAGAGGGTGCTCCTCCGCAAATGACCTTTAAAGAATTGGATAATAAAGGCGTCTCGAATCTTGCCGCTTTGGAAGCTCAAGCGCGTGAGACCGTAAGAAAAAATGGCGAAGCAGTCAGTGCGACGACGTTTCTCAATTCATTTAGAAGTGGCGAGATTTCTCACCCACTTCTTAGCAGTATCAAGGGACTTAAAAATCAGGAAGCCTGGCTGAATGTGACCGCGATGGGCGGTAAAGTTTTAGAACAGATCAAAGCCAAAGACTTTGACTATTCAGACCGATCCGTCTTCGTGGGCCTTTCGCAAAAATTCATCGCCTGGAGAAGTAAAGGTATAAATCCGGAAAGATTCAGCTATATCACAGGCCTTACGACCACTGGCGCAAATCTGAGTCAGAAGAATATCAAATTGATCACGGACTTCCAGGGTGACTTTATGACTTCTTACACTCCTGACAAGGTCTTGAAACGTTATGTGGATCTTTTAGCCGACAAAGGGACGATTTATATTTACACAGGCCAAGAATATGGCGGCTTCGGCCGACGATCCGTTGTCAGAACAAAAAATGGGCAAGAAATCAATCTGCGCGCTTGGTTGAGCACCCTGCCAGGTCTAAAAGGTAAAATGAGACGTGGTGGCTACCACTGGGCTGGTGGAGAATGGTCCTTCGTTGAGATTTCCATTAAAGATCGTGAAGCAGTACAAATCCCTGAATTAAAATTTCTGGGTATTGGCGAAGCCACAAAAGATGGAGTTGCCGCCGCCTATTTCCAAGAGATGTAATTATAAAACAAGAAGGCCAACCCTGCGGTCGGCCTTCTTGTTTTCTTCTTTAAATTTTCAACTCAACTTATCAAGGTGTTAAAGTCGTCGCGTCCGTGCTCGGTAAAATCGGCATGGTTTGCACAGGTCTTTCACCCGTCAGTGTTTTCAAAAACGCAACAATGCTTTGCACTTCTTTCTTCGACAAATCTTTATTCAACTGTGTTTTTGCCATCACTCTAACAGCCTCATCCAAATGCGCCACGGAACCGTTATGGAAGTAGGGTGCCGTTAAGGCAATATTTCGTAAGGTTGGAACACGCCATAAATGTTTGTCCTCGTCTTTTTTGGTAACGTCGAAGCGACCCATATCTTTCATCAAATCATACTTTGTATCGTAAGCACTGCCCGGGAAAGTCGGGAATTTCATATAGAAACCCGTTCCGATAGGAAGTGTCGGGCCCGCGAAGTTCGCGCCCGAGTGGCACGCAAAACAGCCGGTGGTCTTCATCAACTCAAAGCCCTTGATTTCCTCTTCACGCAAGGCCTTTTTATCGCCTTTGATATACAGGTCAAAGCGCGCATTCGGAGTAATCAAAGTGCGTTCATAGGCAGCAATAGCCTTCACAACATTGTCGATGTCGATTTTGCTATTTTTACCGAAAGCCTTGTCGAAAAGTGCTTTATAACCAGGAATATTTTTAATACGTGAAATCACCAAATTGTGATCCGTCATTGCCATTTCAACCGGATTCGTCAAAGGTCCTTTGGCCTGTTCTTCCAAAGAAGCTGCGCGACCATCCCAGAACTGCACGGACATAAAGGCAGAGTTCCACACTGTAGGCGCCGATCTGCCTCCCAGCTTTGCTCCGACTCCAGCAGAAAATGACCTATTGTCATCGCCACCCGCCATCACGTTGTGGCAGCTATTGCACGAAATCGTTCCGTCTTTGGAAAGTCGTGGATCGAAATATAAAGTCTTTCCCAAAAGAATTTTTTCCTCAGTCACAGTCGCACCAGCGGGCGCCGGCACCTTTTCGGGCAAAGCCTCTTGCGCAAAAGAGGAAGAAACATAAACAGAAAATAAAAGCGTCGAAAAAAGAAGTGATGTTTTCATGGCCCTGAGATTAACTTACCTAAAACCTAAATGACAAAACCGTCGTATCGCGTCTGGACCCGCCATGCAAAAATACACCCCGGGATGGGCGCACCAAAATTAATCTTTAAATTGAACTCCCGTCGAATTACCTCCAGTGCTTGTGTCACCCCAAGTGATGACTGATCCATCCGACTTTATTGCCGCGAAGGCCCTATCACCACCGCACACATTTATGACCCGAGAGTTCGCAGCTGTCACAGATGCTGGCGCATTGTCGCCTCCCGCGCCACTTCGGCCCCAAGCAACAACAGAGCCGTCTGTTTTAAGGGCCGCAAATGCGGCGCCCGTGGTTGTGCCGGCAGTTGAAAACACAGTCGTAACTCCCGAGTTCGCGGATGTCACGGTCGCGGGAGCATCACCACCGTCACCAGTGCCCCCCCAAGTGACTAAAGAACCATCCGACTTCAAAGCCGCGAAGGCTTTTCTGTTGCTAAATATTTCTCGAACACCTGAATTTGCAGCCGTGACAGAAGCCGGCGTGGTCGCGCCAGGACTTCCGGATCCATCACTCCACCAAGTGACGACCGAGCCGTCTGTTTTTAGTGCTGCAAAACCACCAGGCGATGCATACACCGTCCCGACATTGGCGTTCGCTGCCGTCACACTAACGGGAGCAGATCCACCATAAACAGATTCTCCCCAACTCACGACCGATCCGTCGGCCTTGCGTGCCGTGAAGGCCCAACCTAAATTTGGATTGGAAATAATCTCGATCACTCCAGAATTTGCTGCCGTAACACTTGCTGGGGCCGAGCCCCCAAATGAACTCATCCCCCAAGCGACAACGGATCCATCAGACTTCAAAGCCGCAAAAGCACTCGCGGCCGCATAGACTTTTTTAACATTTGAGTTGGCTGCAGTGACTGATACAGGTGCGTTACCTCCGTTACCACTACTTCCCCAAGCCACAACTGAGCCATCGGACTTTAAGGCCGCAAAAGCGTATTTAGCTGCCAAGATTTCCTTCACATTTGAATTGGCAGCCGTGACCGTTGTTGGAGGACTGTCTTCACCATTGTAACCGCCCCAAGCAACAACAGATCCATCACTCTTCAGCGCGGCAAAAGCATTATATCCACTCGCTAAATCCATAACGCCAGAGCCTGCGGCCGCAACACTCGCAGGAGCACTCGGGACATTTCCCCAGGATACAACCGAACCATCGGTCTTCAACGCGGAAAAACCGTTTTCATTTTTGTATATTTTTTTAACTCCGGAATTGGCTGCTGACACGGATGCTGGTTCCGAAGCACCGTAGGCGCTCTCTCCCCAAGCTACCACCGCACCATTTGTTTTTAAGGCCGCGAAGGCATAAGTTGATCCAAGAACAGAACGCACACTCGCTTTGGTACCGGCTAACTTGCTTGCCACCGAAGAAGAGTTTCCTCCGCCTCCGCCCCAAGTAATCACCGTCCCGTCTGCTTTGAGCGCGGCAAAAGCTTCGTTTGTTGAATAGACGGTAACCACTTGAGAGTTCGCCGCCGTTACAGAGGCCGGGGCCGAGCCTCCCTTTGTGCTATTTCCCCACGCAACGACGGAACCATCCGCCTTCAATGCGGCGAAAGCACTCCAATTCGAAAAAACATTTATCACTCCCGAATTTGCATCCGTCACCGCCGTCGGTGCACTTCCGCCTTCTGCAGAATTTCCCCACGCGACAACCGATCCATCGCTTTTGAGCGCGGCAAATGCGGTGAGTGTCGAAAAGATTTTGACGACACCAGAGTTTGCAGTAGTCACCGTCGAAGGAGCGTTGCCGCCGTTTGTGGCATCACCCCACGCAACGACAGAACCATCGGATTTTAATGCCGCAAAAGCACCGCTTCCCGATGAGTTACCCTTGTTCGCGTTCGCCGTGATTTCGATAACACCCGAATTAGCAGTGGTGACTGAGGCTGGCGCAGTTCCTCCAAATGAACTATTTCCCCAAGAAACAACAGAGCCGTCACTTTTTAGCGCTGCAAAGGCGCCATTGTTACCAATAATATCTTGCACCTTGGAATTCGCGGCAGTGACGGACGAAGGCGGAGAATTATTATTACCCCAAGCGACGACCGAGCCATCAGATTTAATAGCCGCAAAGGTGCTACCACTTCCAACAATTTTTCTAACTTTTGAATTTGCCGACGTAACACCAGAAGGAGCAGAACCGCCTCGGCCCGTTTCTCCCCAAGCCACCACCGAACCATCTGACTTCAAAGCGGCAAAGGCCCCAATGGTAGACGAAATTGAAATTACACCTGAATTAGGGTCTGTGATACTTGCCGGAACAGAGTCGCCGCCTCTACCGGACTCCCCCCAAGCAACGACGGAGCCATCACTTTTTAATGCCGCAAACGCACCGTCTGTCGAGAAGATCTTGATCACTCCTGAATTGACGGCAGTGACAGAAGCAGGTGCGTCTGCGCCGTAGAATGGATATCCCCAAGCGACGACTGACCCATCACTTTTCAAGGCGGCAAAAGCCATTGGCGCGGAATATATTTTTACAATATCAGAATTTTCAGCAGCGATGGCGGTCGGCGCCGTGCCCCCTGTATTCATCGTTCCCCAAGCAATCACCGAACCATCGGATCTTAGAGCCGCGAAGGCAGAATCATTTCCGACAATTTCTTTCACCTTATAGTACTTAGGCGGCATGTTAAACAAGCGAGAGGTCGTTCCACTATTCCCAGCTGCATCCGTATGGTTGGCAGAAATGGTGACAGTGTCTCCGGTTTGCCCCGTTAGATCGAAAGTCGCTGACCAGGAACCGCCACTGCATGTGACGGTGCCACTCGCGGCGGGAGAAAACGTAATTGTTCTGGAATTGTCCGAGCAAGTTCCGCTTGCGTAAAACGAGGTGTGCTCTCCATCACTCATCTGGTAGCCGACCGAGGGGTATGAAAATGAAACTGTCGGAGGTGTATTGTCGACTGTCGCCGCAATCGAGGGGCCGACTGCCGTCGCTGTATTGCCAGCAGTATCACTTGCTGTTCCAGACGCTACAGAAATTGTCAGTGAACCATTCCCTGAGCAGCCGGTTACGGTCACAACTCGCGTCGAACCAGAACCGTTTACAAACTTCGCACAGCCCGTAGTCGCGCCAGAGAGAGCAATATGCGTTGAAGTTAAAGAAATCGTATCAGCACCCGTATAAGTTATGTCCCACACAAAATTTGTGGTGCTCTTCCCAGCCACCGGAGAGGGCGAACTTATACTCAACGTCGGTGCCGAGTTATCCACAGTCACGTCCGCAGAAGGGCCTGCAGCCAGAGCTTGATTGCCAGCGTTGTCACTGGCGGAATTTGCAGCAATGGAAATATTCAGATTTCCGTTGCCAGTACATCCAGTGACCTTCACCGTGCGAGTGGTGCCCGATCCCGTCACAGATTTGGAACAACCGGTGGTTGTGCCAGCCAGTGTGACATTCGCTGCTGCCAAAGTGATCGTATCTGCACCCGCATAGGTCACGATCCAACTAAAATTGGCTGTACTTTTACCCAGAGTCGGCGTGGGCGTTCCAATCAACAAAGTTGGCGCCGTATTGTCAATGGTTGCAGAGCTCGATGAAACTCCGGCAAGCGAAAGATTTCCCAAAACATCCGCCGCAGATCCCGCCGCGACGGAAATTCCGATGTTGCCATTTCCAGAACATCCACTGACAGTCACAGTACGAGTGCCAAGACCTGATCCTGTCACTGCCGCCGAACAACCTGTGGTCGCAGTTCCCGTCAAAGTGATATCATCGGCCGTTAAGGTGACTGCCGAGGCGCCTGTGTAGGAAACCGTAAAAACAAAATTAGAAAGAACTGTACCTAATGTTGGCGTTGGCGAAGAAATACTCATCACCGGCCCCGTATTATCCACCGTGACTGCCGATGAAGGTCCCGCTGCCAAAGCCTGATTGCCTGCGGAATCCTGGGCGGTATTCGCCGCAACCGAAACCGTCAATGAGCCATCACCCGTACAACCTGTCACGGTGACAGTTCTAACCAAGCCCGCACCACTGATTGATTTTGCACATCCCGCCGTTGCACCATTCAGGGTAATATCGGAAGCTCCTATGGTGATCGTATCAGCGCCAACATAAGTCACATCCCAGGAAAAGCTTGTCGAGCTTTTGCCAGTTGTTGGAGTCGGCGATCCAAGACTCAAAGTGGGGATTGTATTATCAATTGTAACAGAGACCGAAGGTCCCGCGCTCAAGGCCTGATTGCCCGCCACATCTTGCGCCGTGTTTGCCGCTACGGAAATAGTCAGAGCGCCATTTCCGGTACAGCCGGTGACACTCACCGTTCGCACAGCCCCACTTCCGCTGACGCTTTTACTACAACCTGCGGTTGCTCCAGTAAGAGTGACATTCGCGCTGCTTAAGGAAATGCTATCCGCATTTGTGTAAGTAATATCCCAAGTGAAAGTCGTAGAACTTTTCCCCCTCGTAGGTGTCGGCGCAGAAATACTTAAAGTTGGAGCCGTATTATCCACCGTCACCGATGCAGAAGGTCCCGCTAAAGGCGCTTGATTTCCCGCAAGATCCGAGGCGGTGTTTGCGGCGACCGACAAAGTCAAAGCTCCATCGCCCGTACAACCGCTGGCGCTCACTGTCCGAGTCGTGGTTCCACTTCCTGAAACGGCTAACACGCAGCCCGTATTGGCCCCATTCAACGTCAGATCACCTATAGCTAAAGAAACTGCATCAGCGTCGGCATAAGTCACGACCCACGCAAAACTGGTCGAAGCCTTTCCCAAAATTGGAGAAGGCGCGCCAATACTGAGGGATGGGGCCACACGATCCACCTGGAAGGAAAGATAATTCGAAGCCTCGTTAGAAGTCCCAAAAGAGTTTTGCGCCACACCTGCAGAAATCTGAACACCCACCTCACCATCAGAAGAAGGAATCAAATCAAAACTGTAGCTACCGCCAGCACCGGAAAAATTTGCCACCGCGGCGTTAGTTAAAGCAAGATCTCCCACCACAAAGTTTGAAACAGAATCTGCGAAAGTTACGGTCACGGGAATTAAAGAAAGACTGTTATGAGTGCTGGCCGTCGAAGCCAACACTGAGGTTAAAGAAGAATTATCCACCTGAACACTGACCGAAGGCCCTACCGCAGGCGCTTGATTTCCAGCTGCATCCAAAGCCGAACCCGCCGCAATCGAAAGCGTCACCAGACCATCCGTGGAACAGTTTGTGATGGTCACCGTGTTCACATGGGTGCTGGTATTCTGAATTGACTTCGACGCACACCCCGCAGCGGCAGTGCCATTCAGAATTACATCGGCCGCCGACAATGAAATAGAATCTTCCCCGGAATAAGTGACTTCCCACTTAAATGAAGTGCCACTGTTCCCCGCCAAAGGGGTTGGCGTTCCTAACGTGATTGTGGGAGCAACATTATCTACAGTGACTGTCCCAGAGGGACCTGCTGCCAAAGACTTGTTTCCCAAACTATCCTGCGCGGACTCTGCCGCGATAGAAATTCCCAAAGAACCATTGCCGCTACAGTTGCTGACAGTCACTGTGCGCGAGGACGCCCCGGCCCCAGTCACAGCGATATCACATCCTGAGGTGCTGCCTTGCAGGCTCACATCCGCCGCACTTAAAGTGACAGTGCTAGCGCCTGTATAAGTCACGACCCACTGAAATGACGTAGAACTATTTCCCACCGAAGGAGTTGGCGTTGCGATACTTAAAGAAGGGCCCGTGTTGTCAATAGTTGCAAAGGCAGACGGTCCAGCTGCCAACGCCGCATTCCCCGCCGCATCGTGCGCGGAAGCCGCCGTCACGGAAATAGCGACCGTGCCATCGCCGGAACATCCCGTTAAAGTCACCGTTCGCATGGAATTTCCCGAGCCGCTGACTGCGGCGGAACATCCCGCCGTCGCCGTACCGGAAAGATTGATATCAGCAGAAGTTAAACTGACCGTATCGGCTCCAGAATAATTCACTGTCCAGACTAGCGAAGTTGCGCTGTTGCCAAGCGCAGGACTGGGCCCTGCGAAAGCCAATGTTGGCTCTGTATGATCCACTGTAAATTCCAGAATATTGGAAGCCGGATTCGCGGTGCCTAATGTGTTATGCACAACACCCGCATCTAAGAAAACACGAACCGTCCCCTCGCCTGTAGGAATTATATCAAAAGAATAGTTGTCATTAGCGCCTGTAAAGCCCGCGACTGTCGCATTTTCCAAAGTCAGATCCGAAGCATCGAAGTCCGTCACACTGGAAACAAAACTGACCGTCACCGGAATGCTGAAAAGATTATTGGTAGCGAGAGCTGTGCTCGCCAACGTTGGCGTGGGCGCAAAAGGATCATAGACAAAAGACAAAGTGTTCGAGGCAAAACTAAGGTTGTCGGCGGCATCCTTGGCCGCCCCCACTGGCAATGTGACTTCCACAAGTCCCGCCGTCGTCGCCATCAAAGTTGCGGTATAGACACTGCCCGCCCCGTTGAGCATAGTGATGACGCCATTGGTGACGGCAAAATCTAAAACGTTTAAATCAGTCACCGGCTCGCTGAAGACAATATCAAGGGTCGATGTAGCATGTAAAGTCAGCGGCACGGCTGAGGAGCTTAGAACCACGGAAGGTTGTGTACGATCGACATTAAAGACCATCTGCCCCTGCGGCACAACAGATTGCCCGGTGCTCGTTACTAGCGGAGCATTCACAAACTCGACGGCTACAAGTCCATCACCACTGGGGACCACTTCCAGTGTGCAGGTGGTGCCGGAAAAGGAAAAGTTCGCAATGCTTCCATTTGTAACGTGAAGATTGGAAATATCAAAATTTGCGACGGGTTCTGAAAATGTCACCTTGACCGGAATAGAGTTTGAATTCACAACCGCCGCGGCGGGCGAAGACATTTCCGCCTCGAAAGACTTTTGTGAATTCAGCATTTTTTGGATATCCAAACTTAGATTGCACGCAGAAAGTGTGACCACTAAAGCTGCATAAAACGTGAACCTCAAGAAGAACACCATGACGAACCTCCACAGAATAAATCGGAGGATTCCTCACTAGAATTGATGTGCTTTCGTTTTTTTTGCGGAATTCTAATCGACAGCCTACGGTCATCCAAACAAATGTTCTAAGCATGTGTTCGAATCTGAAGCGACCATCCCGCATCCCCGTCCTGGAGCGGAAAGCAGCCGCTGTACCTTTTTAAGAAAAACTTATTCAGCGCTCGCAGGATTCTGCGGATAAAACGGAATTTCAATAACCGCGCGAAATCCGTAGTTGTAACAAATAGGTGTTAGCAAGGCCCGCAGAGCTTCGATGTTGCGGCCCTTTTTACCCATCAGCCGCCCAATGACTTCTTGGGGACAGGCCACGCGGTAAACCGTTGTGCGCTCACCCAGTTCAATATTGATATCCATCTGAGTTGTGTTTCCCACAACCAGCTGCAAAGCCTCTAATAGAAACTGCCGGACACGCTCCCGCTCCACCTTAGAATCTTCGCTTTCGGGAAAATCCAGAACTACACTTCTTTTGATCACTTTCATAAGCTCCTCTTGTCAAATTCATCGCTCTTCAAATTGTCGCGACAAAACAGGAGCTTGATAAGAAGGGTCCTGCTTCTTTTCGCCAAAACTCAATCGACATATTTAAGCAGGACTCACAAAAAATTATTTCGGTGGAGCGGATTCGATGTGGGCTTTTTCCAAAGGAAAGAGCTGGCAATTCAAGGCGTACAATCGCCCCGCGCGATTCGCGCTGAACTGGGCGTTCAAGTTGCGACGGAAGTTTTTTAAGGTTTCTTTGATTTCCTGAATGTCGGCCGCTGCCAACATAAAATTCAGTGACGAATAGTCGCGCTCGTCGACCGGCACGACTTCTATCGCCTGCGTGGCCTTTGCCAACATCTGTCGATGATACATGCGAATACCTTCCGAGATTTTATCCGTGGTTGTCGCCACAAATTTACCCAAGGGAAGCAAACGACCATTCTGATTTTCGATCATCTTCAGACGAATCAGAAGCTCAAAAGATTCCGACACCTGAGACGCTTCAATAGCTAACAAACGAGCATAAAACTCTGGCTCCGAACGTTCGTGGGCGCAAACTAAATTGAAAACCGCGAAGTGCCACCAGTTCGAAATAACGGCAAACTCGTCCTCGGCAAGAACTCGGTCCGGCCCTTCTTTGATCTTTTTTAGCTTGGCACGCGCCATTCTTTTCACGGCATAGGATCGACCGTGCTCGGACTCGACCAGAGTCAGGAATAAATCCGACTCGCGATCTGTCAAGTTGAGCATTGGCGCGATCTTTCTTGCATAACCCAAAGACAGTCCGGAACGTCGATTCAAAATATCTGACAGGCGAGTCGCAGGAAGTTGTAACTCTTTTGAAAAAGAGCGCAAAGAATATCTGACGTCCGTTTCACAGCGACGACGAAACTCGCGCAGAATCAAATCTCTGTAGTCCGTACGTTCGGCAACCTCAGACATTACTGTTCCTCCTGATAGTTGCAGGGCAGTCCCGCCGCAGCAAGGCTCGTACAAAACTCCTCTTCAGAAAGAGACATAAATTGTTTCGAATTGATCAAGGCATTAAGATAGCGAACACCGCGTGAGTCCTTCGCACCATACCGCAAAGCTTCGCTGTAAATCACCTCATGTAAAATGGCGGCAAAACGATTCACCTCGTCCAGGCGCTGCCATAGAGTCATATCGACGATGTACTTGAAGTCGCCGGGAAACTGCGGTTTCAACTGGATGATCATTTGTTCGATCTCGCAACCCTTGGGCAGCACCACTTCATTGCTGTCTTTCACATCGGGAAGATGCACGCCTAAAAGAAAGTTAGCCTGTTTGGAAAATTCAGCATATGCCCGTCGGTAAGCTTGCGCTCGCAGTGCCGAAAGCTGCTCAAGCTTCGCAAAAATCGCCTCGGCCCGATCAGCCTGTTTGGAAAACTCATAAGAAACTTCGTGGCGACGAAGCACCCGTCCTTCATAAAGATCGAAAAGTTGAACATACGGCTTAATATGTTTGTAACAGACAACCGCATCCCCACCATTACCGACTTCCGTTGAGCGCGCCAAAGAAACTTCTGCAGCCCCAAGAATCAAAAGAATTGCCAGAATCCCACGTTCCACGGTCCCCTCCCGTTTGCGTAAATGCATTACTTTCCATCAGTTTTAAAAAGTAAAGAAAAAGCGCCCTTGTCGAGTTAGATTCTATGAGCACCCAACAACACTGCGTCAGGAAGATCCCTGAAATGGGCTGCCAGAGCGGCTTTGCTGGACTTACTTAAGTAGGATTCGCTTGGCAAAATTGGCCCGCCTTCAGGGGCTGAAAGTTTCATTTGCAGCTTTTCTTGCGCCGAATTGTTTCAGCAAAGAGGCCCTGATGTGGAATGCGCCGCATTAAGCCTTTGGTTTTAGGCTCGAAAGAGGGCCTGAAAAAGATGCATCTAACAGTGAAACCTGATAGATATTGAGGACCTATGACAAATGCCAATACGACCCGTACAGCCCCCTATAATTCCGTAAAACCCGATGTGAACCTTTCTAAACAGGAAGAATCCATTTTAGATTTCTGGGATCAGGAAAAGATTTTCGCGAAGTCTTTAGATCCTAAGGGAAAGAAGACTTACAGCTTTTATGATGGTCCTCCTTTTGCGACGGGCCTGCCTCACTATGGTCACTTGCTTGCCGGTGTTTTGAAAGACGTCGTTCCTCGTTACTGGACGATGAAGGGTTACACAGTGCCGCGCCGTTTTGGCTGGGATTGCCACGGTCTGCCTGTTGAGTATGAAATCAACAAAGCTCACAAAATTGAAAGTCGTAAAGACGTTTTTAAAATGGGTGTGGCTAACTATAACAACGCCTGCCGCGGTATTGTGAAAAGATATTCTGAAGAGTGGAAGACCACTGTTCGCCGCGTAGGTCGTTGGGTGGATATGGAAAATCCTTACTTCACGATGGATGTGTCCTTCATGGAGAGCGTCTGGTGGGTCTTCCAACAGCTTTTCGAAAAAGGTCTGATCTACGAAGGCTACAAAGTCGTTCCGTACTCTGTGGGTATTTCGACTTCGCTTTCAAACTTTGAAGCCAATCAGAATTATAAAATGGTTCAAGACCCGGCGATTACGGTGATGTTCAAACTTATCAATCAACCAGATACAGCCGTTTTAGCCTGGACGACGACACCCTGGACATTGCCTTCCAACTTAGCATTGGCCGTGGGTCTGGATATCGACTATGTCAAAGTTCAAGAGAAGTCTTCGGGTCGTAAATTAATTCTGGCGCAAGCTCTTCTTCCTTCCGTCTTCAAAAAGCCGGACGAGGAAGTCGAAGTGCTGCACATGATGAAGGGCAAAGACCTGGTTGACCTGACCTATGAACCGTTGTTCCCATTCTTCGGCGATCGCGCGGACAAAGGGGCTTTCCGTATTATCTCTTCGGACCATGTCACGACTGACAGTGGTACCGGTGTAGTTCACATGGCTCCGGCCTTTGGTGAAGAGGACTACTATGCTTGTTCTAAAGCGGGCATCCCTCTGGTGAATCCCGTGGATGACGACGGTATGTTCACGAACGAAGTTCCCGACTATGCCGGAAAACGCGTGAAAGAAGCCGACAAGGATATCATCGCGGATTTGAAAAAACGCGGAAATCTTTTCAAGCAAGACACGATTCAACATAGCTACCCTTACTGCTACCGCTCTGACACTCCGCTGATCTATCGGGCGGTGTCTTCGTGGTTTGTGGCCGTCGAAAAAATCAAAGAGAACCTGGTTGCGAACAACAAAAACACCTCGTGGGTTCCGGATCACCTTCGTGACGGTCGTTTCGGAAACTGGCTTGAAAATGCCCGCGACTGGGCAATTTCGCGCAACCGTTTCTGGGGAACACCATTGCCTCTTTGGCGAAACAAAGAAGGTGAAGTGATCTGTGTTGGTTCACGTGAAGAGCTTGAAAGACTCTCTGGAAAAAAAGTCAGCGATCTGCATATCGAGTTCGTCGACGAAATCGAAATTCCTTCACCCACGGGTAAATCACCTTTAAAGCGTGTGGATGGAGTTTTGGATTGCTGGTTTGAATCCGGTTCGATGCCGTACGCGCAATGGGGCTTCCCGAATGCCAACGTCGAAGAATTCAAAAAAGCCTTCCCGGCGCAATTCATCGCCGAAGGTTTGGATCAAACTCGCGGTTGGTTCTATACCCTGTCTGTGATCGGCACAGCCTTGTTCAATCAGGCCCCTTTCCAAAACGTGGTGGTGAATGGACTGGTGTTGGCTGAAGACGGGCGCAAGATGTCCAAGAGTCTTCGTAACTATCCAGATCCGATGGAGGTCCTGAATCAGCACGGCGCGGATGCCCTTCGCCTGTATCTGATTGATTCTCCGGTCGTGAAAGCGCAAGAGCTGAAGTTCTCTGAAAAAGGTGTTTACGATGTGGTTCGTAAGATCCTTCTGCGATGGTGGAATTCTTATTCCTTCTTCGCAAACTACGCGAACATTGATGGCTTCGTGCCGAAAGGTGATGCGAAAAAATCGCCGAACATCCTGGACCAGTGGGTTCTTTCCCGCTTGAATGGCTTGATTGCAAACACCCATAAAGAAATGGACGCTTATCGCTTGTACAATGTGGTGCCTCACCTTCTTCAGTTCATTGAAGATTTGACGAACACGTACATCCGCTTTAACCGCAGCCATTTCTGGCAAGACGGAATGCCCGAAGAAAAGCGTTTCGCTTACGAAACTTTGCACGAAGTTCTTGTGACCCTGGCTCGTTTGATGGCGCCGTTTGCTCCATTCATGTCTGAAACGACTTACAAAAACTTGGCACAAGTACTTCCGAATAAAAAAGAGTCCGTCCACTTGGAAAGCTTCCCTGAGGCGGATCTTTCTTTGCTTCGTCCCGAGCTGGAAGAGGCCGTAAAAGCGATGGACGTGCTAGTGACATTGGGACGCAATCACCGCGAAAAAATCCAGGTGAAAGCGAAAATTCCTTTGCGCGAAATCCGCATCATCCACAGAAGCGCAAAAGTTTTGGAAACCTTGAAACGCTTTGAGCCTTATTTCATCGATGAATTGAACTTCCGCAAAGTAAACTACGATGCCAATGAAGATCAGTTCGTTCAGATCACCGCGAAGGCCAACTTCCCGGTTCTGGGAAAACGCCTGGGACCTAAGATGAAAGCGGTGGGCGCCGCCATTCAAAAACTGCAATTGCAGGATTTATTGAAGCTGGAAAATGGTGAAACGATCACGGTGGAAGGCGAAGCGATTCAGCTTTCTGATGTTGAAATTCGTCGCGCGCCTAAAGGCGACAACGCGAATCTTTCGGTTCATCAGGTTGTTTCGATCGAAGTGGATCCGACAGTGACTCCAGAGCAGGAACGTGAAGGCCTGGCTCGCGAGATCATGCGTAAGATCCAAGTGGCTCGTAAAACTGCGGACTTCCAGATGGATGATAAAATCACTTTGGATATCGCTTGTGCGGGACCGCTTCTTGAAGCTTTGCACGCTCACAAAGAAATGATCGTTTCTGAAACTTTGACGAAGAATTTGAATGTTTTGGATTTAAGTGCCGAGCCGAAAGGCGTGCACACTGAAACTTCAGACATCGACGGCGAAGTGATCAAAATCGGCGTCACGGCCCTGCCTCGTTCGTAATGAAAAAACACGGCGAGGCTTTCGAATTCGCAGCTATTGGTCACGTCAGGACTCCGTTCAAAGACAAGTTCGGAGTTCCTCGTCAGCCGGGCCTGGCTGCGGAAGCCAAAGGGGTCATCAAACTTCTTCCTGATCCCGATTTAAAAACCGCACTCAAAAGTCTAGATGAATTCAGTCATCTTTGGATCGTTTTTGTTTTTCATGAACATGGTGGAAAAAATTGGAAGCCCAGCATTCGCCCTCCGCGACTGGGAGGCAATCGCAAGGTGGGTGTCTTGGCATCACGTTCGCCTCACCGTCCGAATCCAATTGGGCTGTCAGCGGTCAGCATCGAAAAAATTGATTTAGAGGCTGCAGGCGGTCCTGAAATTCACGTTGGCAGCGTGGATCTTATTGATGGTACTCCTGTTCTGGATATCAAGCCCTATATTCCTTATGCAGATTCAATTCCCGACGCCAATGCGGGATGGGCCTCAGAACCGATTCCTCGTTTTGCCGTGCACTTTACCAGTGAAGCTGAAGCGGAAATTGAAAAACGAGACCCCAACGGAGAAAAAAATCTGCGCAGTCTTATCGTCAGTATTTTGGAACTAGATCCGCGCCCGGCATTTCAAAAACGTCAGAACCCTGTTTCTGATCGCGAAACCTGGGGACGACGCTACGGCTTCTATGTTCTGGAACACGATGTAAAATATGAAATTCAAGACGGCCACTTCCTGGTTTACAATTTAGAATAGCAGCGCCGCCCTTTTTACAAAAATTTGCGTCATTGTGCCTCATTTTAGGTAAAAACCTGTTACTATCCGAGGCATGAAAAAGCTTTGTTTATTGTTTTTCGTATTGAGCGCTTGCGCCAGCAAACCGCCTTTAACAAAACCAAAGAAATTCACCTCGGGCCCTTGCCAGCAAAGTTTCTCAGAAGGGGCTTTGGAACCATCTGACCTTCAACTCAATCGAATCAGCACCTTGTTCGAAATGGCTTGTTTTAACGAGGTGATCGTCCTTGGTTCCTACATTCGCTCTCACCATCGCGATAAGTTTTATAGCGTCACCACTGAAATCGCGGAACTGGCCACGCCGGAAGGCACTCTCACAGAATACATTTTAGAGTCCTATGAAAGATCTTATCTCAGCCTGCTCATTGCCATGAGCTATCTGAATCTGAATGACGAAGAAGCCGCGATGGTGGAACTGCGCCGAAGCATGGTGGATGAACAGGCGCACCTTTATAATCACGGCAATGATCCCGTCATCACCGCTCTTCATGCAACTTTATGGACACGCTTTGATCCGCAAGTGGCTCGGCCTTACTGGAAACGACTGAGTGAAGACAAACGAGTTTCTGCCGCGATTGTGAAATTCGCGCAACAGCGTTTATCCGAGATCGACAGCGGCCCGACCTCCCCAAATCGTGCCTGGAAAGTTTATGGCACAGGCACACTGCCAGGCTTGATTTGGAAGGCCGATTTTTTGAAACGGGAAAAAGGGCCTTATAAAATATCCGTGTCCAGCGGTTTCCCCAAAGCCTGTGCCACCGCCAACTCTCTTTTAATTCCGACGTCATCTTGGACGGACAAAATCGCGCGACGTTATGAAGCCGACTATCATCCGATTCTGTACACCAAAAGTCTTTTACGCATTCCCTTCGGCGTCACCTATGGAGTCTTGGGTGTCAGCGCCGGAGTGGCTGTCGGCGTATCAGGCTGCGCGTTGGCCAGCTATATCCGCTCTGGAGATTTGTGTAGCGCTTCTTTGCAAGGTGGTGGTCACATCATCATGGCATCGGGCGACCTTGTCGAGTACACCTTGGGGCCAGATTTAAGACATTGGCGAAAAGTTCCCAGCGCCTTCTACATCGTCGATGAATCCGCTGTCGGAACAGAACAATGCCTTAGCCGGCGCGAAAAAGAAAACATGGTTCTTCGCAGCCTCTCACGTTAAGGTGTAAGCATGACAGCATTCAAAGAGCGTCTTTATAAGCTGTATCAGGATCACGAAGTCAAAATCGACAGCGCCTTCTTTCTGGGCGGTTTCTTTTTTGATCTTTTCACTTTGGCTGAGATCGACAACCTTTTTGGAATCAGTCAGCAGATTGTGTATCTGCTGGTTCTAGGTGCTATTTTACGCTGGGATTTTTTAGCGACGCAAAATCTGCTGCAAGTTCCAAAGCGCCTAGAGAAAATCTGGGATTATCGTCAACTGGTGGTTCACTTCCTGTTAGGAAGTCTTTTAAGCGTTTACTCACTCTTCTTTATCAAAAGTGCCTCTTTATTTTCATCCCTGATCTTTATCGTTCTGTTGTTAGCCGTGATGGTCGCCAATGAACTGCAGCGCATTCGTAAAGGGGATATTTCTCTGAAAGTCGCCCTTTTTGTTATCTGTGTTTTTTCCTTCTTTTCCATGACGGTCCCGGTTCTTTTAGGCTTCGTCGGGGTCGTACCCTTTTTACTTTCGCTTACGCTGACCGGACTTTTTATGTACGGCTTTTTTGTTTCCTTAAGAGCGCAAGTCACGAACCAAGACTATCTGCAAAAACGCCTGTTGCTTCCCAGCGGAAGCATCATCGCCTTGTTTCTGGTTTTTTATTTCCTGGGCTGGATTCCGCCGGTGCCTTTATCCATTCAAAGTATCGGTGTTTATCATCGTGTGGAAAAAGCCGAAGGTCAGTATGTGGCTTCCTATGAGACCCCGTCCTGGAAGTTCTGGCATCACGGCGATCAAAATTTCGTTGCTGAACCCGGTGATACCGTCTTCATCTTTGCACAGATATTTTCACCCGCTCGTTTCAGCGACTCCGTGATTCTGCACTGGTATTTCCTGGACCCTCAAGCCGGATGGCAAACGACGGACAAAATTCCCATGAGCATTACGGGAGGTCGAAAAACGGGCTACCGAGGATTTTCCTCAAAACAGAATTATTCAGAAGGTCGATGGCGCGTCAGTGTCGAAACCACCGACGGCCGAGAGATCGGGCGGATTTATTTCAACGTCACCAAAGTCGCTGAAAACAATCCAAAGCGAATTTTCTTTAAGGAAGTCTTTTAAAGATTTTCTAAAAACTCAATGCCGATTTTCATCAAGGTTGTGTCCAAGGGCTCGATCCACACTACGCGTGCCGACATCGGATCCAGGCGCCCCACTTTCACTTTGATAGTCTGATTTTGAACCAGATCGGGACTTGCCTTTACCACCAAGGCACATCCGGTGAAGGACTCGTTCAAAATAATTCCCACCGCCGTCGGATCGAAAGTATCTTCGTCTAAGTAGTCGATAAGAGCATGATCTAATGGATCTGGTTGAAAACGTACGGCTCGGCTCATGAGACCTCCAACACTGTCAGTCTATCTGCAAATGCAAAGACAGGCAAAGATCCGCCGTTTTGGATGAAGACTTTGTAATTTGGCAGCGCGATTACTTCTCCGCAGGCCCGTTTTCTTTCTTCGTGTCTAAATCTGACACAGGGGCACGAGGTGAACCCATCTCAAGAGCGGCAATACGTACATCCGCAATCTCTTCACAAGTTTTTTCCATCTCTTTATCCTGACAAGCCACATAGAGTTTGCGGCGCAACGTATTCCAGGAAGGCGTCCAATCCGCCGCTTCTTTCAACTCATGCAGAGTCACTTTTTCAAGACCTGAAAGCTTTTTAAATTCCTGAACAAGCTTTTCAAGATAGAACTTCTTCTGCTCTTCGCGCAGATCACGAAATTCCTCAAAAGAAGACATCCAAAAAGGCGCCGCTGACATATCAATATCAGCGTCCTTCTCTTTCGCCTCGGCTATTCCCAAAGACATCACACTAGCTATGACAATTAGAATGAAAACAGATTTACGCATTATTGTATTCCTGCACGGACTGCGGTGGGTTCAACGGAAGCATACATCACTTTGCTTTGTTCGACAGCCTCGCTGACGGCATCTTCAATGGCAACGAGCGCATTTTCGTAATTAGGCGCACTTCGGCGAACAACCTCGAACTGCTTTCGACTGGCACAGTCGCGGGCATCAACCATTTGCATATCCGGACTGCCTAAAGTTCCAAAGGCGTTGTGGTCATTATTCATTTCAAAGCCACCTGTGAAAATATCGAAACGGTTCGAACCGCGAATGGCCCCGCCGGTATCGTGAACAATGAAATAACCGGGGTGTCGCATGGTTTTACCGTTGGGAAGGGTGATAATTTTCCCTTTCAGTGAAGGCATTTGAATGATGTCGCCCATGCTATAGTGGCGTGGGTCTGCTGCAACGGAAATAAATGGAATCAAACATTTGCCGCTGGCGCCAATGGCTGTGTCACAATTATCCATTTTTACGATCTTACCCGTATAAGTCAGGATACGTCCACCTGACAAAGTTCCCGAGCCCTGCATGCGCACTTCTTTTTTAAAAGCCGCGCAAGGAGTTGGCGTTGAACAATAGTCTTTGATGTGCGGAACGAAGTAGGTCGTCGTTGTCGCGATATTACGTGCACACAACTGCGCATTGCTGGCGTTGGCAGCGATGATTACGGCGCCTAAAGCAAAAATCTGCGCCGTCGTTTTTAGACCACTTCTTTTTTTATTTTCAAACCCGCTCTGTTTTTTCATACAAACACTAAGAGCAAGAGTGAGACCAACTCAGGAACACTTTATGGCACTTGATCGTCAGAGACTTGGACACTGTCTGTCAGCTTCAACACTTTCTCAGAATGACACTTCTTAAAGTGAGACGCCATTTCGTTTAAATCCTTTTAAGCGCCTCGGTCAGATCGTTAATAATATCCTGCGCGTTCTCTAAACCAATGCTTAAACGAATAGAGCGGGGATCAATACCGCTTTCCCCACGTTTTTCATTCGGAATAGCCGAATGGGTCATAAAGCCGGGAACTTCAATCAATGTCTTCGTCAGGCCCAGGCTCACGGCCAGCGTGATGGCATAAGAGTTCTTCGCGATATCATCCACGAACTTCTGGCACTTTTTCATATCACCTTTCAGTTGAAAGGAAATCATCGTTCCCGGTGCGAATTGCGCCTCCGGTGATTTCAGATATTTTTTGGCCAGCTTATACTGCGGATGGCTTTTAAGTCCCGGATAGGTCACGCTAGCCACTTTGGGATGCTTCTCTAGAAATTGGGCAATCTTCATTGCCGTGGCCTGTTGCTGTTCAAAACGAATGGCTTGAGTCGAGATGCCGTAAACCAGAATATGCCACGCGGAATAGGGATGAATGATCGCACCGAAATCTTTGCGCGCTACCCGCAACATACTTTCAAAGGATTTGGGAGCAATCACAGCGCCGCCCATTTCCGTACCGAAGCCGGAAATATTCTTCGTCAAACTTTGAATAACGAAATCAATACCCCACTCTAAAGGACGCAACGCCCAGGGGGTTGCGAAGGTGTTGTCGACAACGGTGTAAATCTGCTCGTCCTTATTTCTTTTCTTGTTCGCGGCCTTCACCAGACCGACGATTCTTTCCAGGTCCGCAATTTCCAGAATAGGATTGGACACGGTTTCAAAATAGACGACCCGCGTTTTTTTATCCGCCAACAATTTTGTCAAAGCGCCTGAATCATTGATATCCAACAAAGAGTTTTCAATCCCCAATCGCGGCAACCAATTCGTGATGAGACTGTAGGTACACCCGTATAAGGTTTTATGGGCAACAATGCGCTCACCACTTTTCAGTAAAGACATGAAGGTCGAAGCAATCGCGCCCATGCCGCTTCCGAATGTAACCGCGCATTCCCCTTTTTCCAAAAGCGCCAGTTGGTCTTCCAGCATCTTCGTGGTTGGCTCTTCCAAACGATCATAGATCCAGATGGGTTTCCCAGATTCCGTTTGCGCACCAAAGGTACTGAATCCCTCGGCTCCGCGCGAAAGAGATTCCAAGCGGAAAGTCGTCGATGCCGTCATCGGCGGAATCAAATGGTGAGAAAATTCCCACGAACTGGATTGAAATTCACCGTGAATCGCTTGGGTTCGCGGAGACGTGGTCTTTTTGCTGGGCTTTTTCATAAGTCCTCACTTGCTTTATGGACGTGTACTAGAGCACATGATCTGAAGATTGGGAAGTGCAGAGCGACCGCATCAGTGTGGCCTTACCACAATATGAAAATACGGAGTGCCCACCTTCCCCGAAAGCTTCACCGTCTGTGCGCCATCCACCCGCACAGTATCACCTTCCTCCAAAAGATTTTGGCCCACCGCCATACTGCCAGAAGCGCAGAAGAAATAGTGAATCCCCGACTCCAAGGTGATCGCCGTCACCTCTTTCGTGAATTCCTGCGAGGTCATATCGACCGAAACCTTGCCGCGACGATAGACAATCCCCAAATCCAGCACCTCGCCATCTTGCAGAACACCCTGCATTTCGGAATCACCGGAAAACTTATACGGCGTCAAAGGAGGCAATGCGTGTTCATTCAACTTCAGGCCTTTCCCCTTCCAGACCGCCAACAAACGGTCACAATTTTCGAACTTCGAGAACGGCGCCGAAGCCGCGACCTTGGCGGAACTCAGACGCCACAAAAAATCTCCGTCGGGAAAATTTGCTGACTCAGGATAAATATCAATCTGAGAAGTTTCTCCCATCCCGTTTTTCCAAGGCATGATTTTATAGTCCGCTTTTCTTAACATTTTCATGGCTTCAGTCCTTTTCCCAACTCCAACACGTCACTGAATTTCTCGCAAGAAGCGCGCATGCAGCAATCCGTTAAACTGTCAGATTTCAATTCTTAAAATTTTTGCAATTTTTCACTTGCTCAGAATTTTAATTTATGAACTAATTAGTACATGAATGGAGATTCATGGCAAGACCGAAGGATTTCGCAAGACGCGAAGAAATTCTCAAGGCAACTCTGAAGGTGTTTCGCAAACACGGCGCCTGGGACTTATCACTGAACGAAGTGGCCCGCCAACTTCACACCACAACTCGCATGCTGGTCCATCACTTCGGCACAAAAGAAAATTTGATTAATGAATGTAAAAGGCGACTCGAACCACGGTTGCACAAAGATCTTTCCAGCGCCCCTCCCCTAAAAAACTGGAAAGCTTTAGTGTGTCAGGCGTGGCATTCCTCTTTGCAAAACTCAAATAAGGACGATCGTCGCTTGAGTTTGATTTCCACTTTGCAGAATCCCCGCAAGGCGCCTCAGGCGCGTGAAAATGAACAGATCATCGACTCCCTCCGCGAACTTCTCCCCTCCCGCATGAAGAAGTTCGCGGAGGATGTATTTATCTATGCCCTGGGGTTGGACCTGTATGTCCTGGGTGGGGGCAGCCTGGATAGGGCCCTTTTGAACCTAAAAACCTACCTCAAGAACCTTGAAAATAAGGCCGCATAGGACCTGCCCAAAGTCTAGGATCGAATATAGAGGATCTGAGGCGCAATATTTTCGATTTTCCCATCATTTTTTATTTTGTTCCTCTTTCCTCTTTCATTTTAATGCGGGTCAGGCTACAAACAGTTTCAGCAATTATCGGTCTTCTTTAGTGTGAAAAGCATGGTGCTCATTCCCTTAAGAGTCCCCCATCCTACGGAGGAAATAATGGGCAAAAAATTGTACGTCGGAAATCTTTCTTATTCACTAGATGATCAATCATTGGGCGACATCTTCGCGCAATTCGGAACAGTTGAATCTGCTCGCATCATCACTGATCGCGAAACAGGTCGCAGCAAAGGTTTCGGTTTTGTTGAAATGGCTTCTGACGAAGACGCTCAAACAGCAATCGAAAAATTGAACGGTTCTGAACAAGGTGGCCGTAACATGAACGTAAGCGAAGCTAAACCAATGGCTCCTCGTGAAAATCGTGGTGGCGGTTTCGGTGGCGGTCGCGGTAACTCTCGCGGCGGCGGCTTCGGCGGCGGCGATCGCGGTGGTCGTTCTCGTTACTAATTTTTCTTTAAATTAAGAAAAGCAAAAAGGGGATCGCAAGATCCCCTTTTTTTATTCCGCTGACACCAACCGAACCCGAATTGTCTCTTCCGTCGGCTCGCGGGCTGATTGAATCTTTTCTATTCTATCGTTATAAGCGATAGACACCTGGACATTCTGAATAGATTGTAAAAGCTTTCGATGAATCCTCTTTTCTTGTTGAGTGGTCTCAGCCACCAAACCGTTAAAGTTTTTAACTTCTGCAAAAGAGATCGATCCGGTTAAAGTTATCAAAGCTATTAAGAAGCGCATCCTTGCCCTCCCGTTCTTACCTATAAGACTCACCCCTCTAGCCCGTCGGTTAAATAATTTAAAAGGCCTATAAAAATCTTGTGCTGACAAAAGATGAGCCCTTTCGTAGCCTCATTTTCATGACGAAATCGAAAGCAGGCCTCCTCTTTATTTTTATTACCGTGACTTTGGACATGATCGGCGTGGGGCTAGTGATCCCCTCTCTTCCCGATATTATGAGACGCTTCGTTTCCAGTGAAACTTCAGTCTCTGAGTATTTCGGTTACTTTATCTCTCTTTATGCTCTGATGCAGTTTGTGGCGTCGCCTCTTTTGGGGGCTCTGTCCGATCGCTTCGGTCGTCGCTCTGTTCTTCTGGTTTCACTATTTGTCGCGGGTATTGACTATATTTTAATGGCGTATGCTCCGACCCTTGAAATTTTATTTGTCGGGCGCGTCCTGGCCGGACTGACCGGCGCCAATATCACCGTGGCCATGGCCTATATCGCGGACGTCAGTGATGACTCTAATCGCTCTGCCAACTTCGGCATGATCGGTGCGGCATTTGGTTTGGGTTTTATTATCGGCCCGGCAATCGGCGGACTCTTGGGCCACTATGGGGCGCATTATCCCTTCTTGGTCGCGGCGGGAATGAATCTTCTGAACTTCCTCTTCGGTCTTTTCATTTTGCCAGAATCCTTACCCCAAGAAATGCGACGTAAGCTGGTGCTGCAAAAAACCAATCCTCTCAGTTCGCTTTCCAAAATCTTTCAAGCCAAACATTTGTTGGCCCTGTTGATTGTCTACTTTTGCTTTCAACTGGCCGGTCAAACACATCCGTCCATTTGGACCTTGTACACGGAAACGCGCTTTGGCTGGACCACCTCTGAGGTCGGATTGTCATTGGCGCTGGTGGGAGTTCTTTCCGCCATTTCGCAAGGCTGGCTGACTCGCCTGCTTATTCCTAAAATAGGAGAGCGCCGCACCGTCGTCTGGGGAACAGTGGGTTTTGGTGTGGCCTGTCTCTTTTATGGAATCGCGACGCAAGGCTGGATGATGTATGCAATTTTGATTGCCTCGTCTGTTTTCTGGGTCTGCGGCCCAGCCCTGCAATCCTTGGTGACCCATAATACACCCCCACAGGAGCAAGGCGAGCTGCAAGGCACATTGGTTAGTTTGACCAGTCTTGCCGCGATCATCAATCCTCTTGTAACCACAAAACTTTTTTCAATCTTTACGGCCGATAAAACAGGAATCTATATTCCTGGCGCCCCGTACTTTTTCGCGGCCGCGGTGTGTTTGGTTGCGTGGATCGTGCTTCTTAAGGACAAACAACCGACTTAAAATGATGGAAGCTCAATTCTTAATGAGCTTCCATTTTACTTTTTTTTCGTCGTAATTTTTTGTAATTCCGACTTTCTTAGAAAACTGTGATACGCTGGATTTACTGGGGGTTCGTATCTATCACGGCGAACGTTTCAACAGTATCACACACCTTGTAGGTGCCGCCTTATCAGTGGCGGGCACTTCTGTGCTTGTCACCTTGGCAAGCATTCATGGTGACGTGTGGAAAATCGTTGGCACAAGTGTGTATGGCGGCATGTTGGTTTTTCTTTATACGATCTCGACGCTTTACCACAGCATGCAAGGCCGCACGAAAAAAGTTCTTCAGAAGCTGGATCATATCGCCATCTACTTGTTGATTGCGGGAACATACACTCCCTTCACACTTATCACATTGCGAGGCCCTTGGGGCTGGTGGCTCTTTGGCATCAATTGGACGCTGGCCGCTCTAGGCATTCTTTACGAACTCACGCTCGCTCATCGAACTCGAACGCCATCGATGATTATTTATGTCGTGATGGGTTGGCTGATCGTCGTCGCACTCGAACCTTTGACGGCGGCTCTATCAACATCAGCGATGGTGTGGTTGACCTTGGGAGGCTTGCTGTACACAGGAGGCATTGTCTTTTTTCTTTTCGATGAAAAGGTGAAGCACTTCCATGGCATTTGGCATCTCTTTGTTCTTGCTGGAAGTGCTTGTCAATATTTCTGCATTCTTTTTTATCTAATTTAAGTGTCAGTTTGACTCCGAAAATCTTGGCACTTTCTTTGAAATAGATCCCTCTTTGTAAACCTTTGGAGGGAATAAATGAAAACACTAACCACCGTTTTAATGATCACGCTTTTTACTGCCAACGCATTTGCCGCAGGCATCTTTGACTGGGTAAAACCGAATCGCCCAGGACGTCCTGGCCCTTACGAGCCAACCCGTCCCAATATCACCTGTTCAGCCACGGATAATGGTTGGGAAGAACATTGGGGTGGCCACGGGAATTGTCGTGAGTGTTTGGCCAAGCACGGCAACTGTGTTGAAACTTGTAAATCCAGCTTTTACACCTGCACGGCCGAAGGAACGGATTATCGCGGCTACCGTATGACGATGCAAGGTCGCGGTCCTGATCGCTATAGCTCAGAACGAGATGCTATCTATCAATGTCAATATCGCTACAACAACTGCCGCATTGTTAGCTGCAATGAAACTTCAGAGACCGTATCTCGTCGCGACTGCCGTTAATCCTGTTTTTTATAACCATGCACCATGCTGGCCACGAGATTCTGCTTCTCGTGGTAGCTGGCTAAAAGAACGCCAGCGACATGCATCGCCACTCCGGCCATCATGACGTTGGCGATAATTTCATGCAGCTGCTCGACCCACTCTTCGCCAAAATAAGCATCAGTTCCCATCATGAATCCAGTAATCCCCAGGCCGATCACACAAGACATCAGAAACAACATCACCCATCCGGCTATGGGATTGTGACTCAAATAGGCTTTTCTATTTTTGTAGTCGCGAAGGTAATGAAAAACCGCAACGGGTCCAACAAGCCAATTTTTAAACCTTACGTGTGGACTACCAATAAATCCCCAAATAATGCGGGCTGTGACAAAGCCGGCGGCAACATAGCCAATCACTTCATGCACTGTGTCCCCTTCTTCAGTGATGAAGTAATTCAAGAAAATACAAAGGACCAGAGTCCAATGAAAAACTCGCACAAAAAGATCCCAAACATAGACTCTTTTTTCGCCGCTGTTCATTTCTGGTCCTTTCTTAGAGCGAACTACTTTTTGTTTTCTTTAACGATAGAACCATCAACCGGGTTGAAATAGATTTCAACTTTCGCACCCGCTTTATCCCAACCGTAGATTTCGTAGCAGTTACCCGCAACTTTAAAAACTTTAATTTTGTAGCCCTGAGACAAAATCATTTCTTTCATTTTGGCTTCTGGCATCCATTTGTCTTTTGCTTCTTTTGTGCACTCCGGTGCGGCAAAAGAAATGGAACCCGCCAACAATACGACCATTGCTAATAGAGCTTTCATTTGAATCCTCCTAATGTTTAGTAATTAGACCTTTTGTTTCATCAAAACATCAAGGCCTTGTCCAGAGTCTAGAGTCCTCCTCGTCCGCCCTGAAAACAAGATGAAAATGGAAGATTCTGATTCGTCTCGTGATATGCTGATCTAAGAGAAGGACTATAACTTTGAAAGACATACTCTACTCCCTTTTCCAAACTCAGACTCCCGTGGATCTTGAGTCCAAATTAACTCGACACGCATGCGTTGCGGCGATTTTACGCGGCCCTTCTTATGAGCAGTTAGAAATTGCCTTTATCCAAAGGGCTTTTCATCCCGAAGATCGCTGGGCAGGACATATCGCCTTCCCCGGCGGCATTCGCGAAACTTATGACAAAACAGATTTAGATGCGGCTTTGCGTGAAACCAAAGAAGAAGTGGGTGTCGACCTGAATGCAAACGAACTATTAGGGCGCCTTGATGACGTTCAAGCGCGAAAATCCGGCACCATGCTGGATTTCTACATTCGTCCTTTCGTCTTTTATACGAATCGGGACTTTGCGCTGACTTTGGATGCTTCGGAAGTGGCCGACTTTTTCTGGATACCCGTTAAAGAAATTCAGAATCCGCAAAGACAAACCCACTATAAGACCAGACGTGAAAATGGATTGGATCATCATTTACCCGCGGTTTATTTGGATCGAGACCCTCCCCTCTGGGGGCTGACCTACATGATGGTGATCGACCTTTTGAATCGCTTGCGCAGCTTAGGTCCGCACAACTAGAAATAAAAAAACCAGAATCCCTTGTCGATTCTGGTTTCACCAATTTCACCTTTCATTAACCTTTCAAGGTGGACCTGTCTCCCTGTGTAGAGACAATTCACGAATCTCCTGACTAAGAATATATTCGTGACGTACTACTTTGGATTTCGCCATTCAAGGCTCCTTTCATTCAAGGTAGTAAGCTTATCGGCTGGACCTTTGTAGAGTTGAGGGTGTTTTTTAAATTTTTTTAAAAAACCCGGCGATTCTTGGATTGAAACAAGAAATCATGTTTAAACTTCGGGCAGTGTTTAGAAAATCGCCAGCCTATTTTCGATTTTTTATTTTTGATACAAGGAATGGCCGCAGAAATTGCACAAAAAAGGGAACCCCTGGGGGTTCCTTTTGGTGCGATGTCTTGAAAAAAAGCAGATCGCTACAGAATCGAAAAGACCGTCGAAAAGCTGACTGTTGTGGATTCGGTTCTTAGATCCTTCGGATAGAAGTTTAAGAAAGTCGAAAGATAGATGTCTCGAGTAAAGGCATACCCAGCACCAAGGCGCTGACTTGTTGTTCTGTTCAACATCGCAAATTGATCTTCGCGAGCGCGGGGGTTGGTAAAGCCAACGGCTACAGACGTGTACATATTGAACTTATCCGTAACATTGTACTTCACTTGCGGATACCAACCTAGATAGTAGCGGCCGGCAGTGCGGTCTTTCTTTTCATAGTCACGATTGTACAGGAAGTAGCTCAAGCTCGCATCCATACCCACCGCAAATCCTGAAGCACCGATGTTATAGACAAGCGAGTTGTCGTAACTCAAAGTCGCGTATTGTCCGACATCAAGATACTCTTGAACCGTCGTCACAGACACACCATAAGAGTTTCTCATTTGTACATTGCCCAGGCGCGTGTTGCGGTCATAACTGACAAAAGGTGTTTTGATGTCCGTGCGTTCAGAGCCATGGAACGGAGTTAAAGCACTGACTCCGGTCCCCATGCTGATGGCACTCTTACTATCAAGACGGTAACGACCACTGATAGATCCGCCTAAAGACGTATCATTATTACCGATGGAGCCATCTGGATTGGGTTGTTTTTTGTTAGAAAGATCACCGATCGGGGGACCGTAATAAGACAAAGCAAACTTCAGGGAATATCTGGAAAGAGATCCCGAATCCGCTTTCAAACGTGAATCCGTGATGTCTTTATCATCTTCGAATTTTTTATTTTTCAGAACACTGTCCATTTTCAGCGTGGACCCTTGAGTCACGACTTCCGAAGTTGAAGTTGCTGATGTTGTCGAAAGTGTCGTTGTTGACGTTTGTGCCTGGGCCGCGAAAGACCAAGTCACAAGAGTGGCGAGCAAAAGCCCTCGATTCATGAAAATCTCCCCTGTTTGCGGCCGTTTGTACCTAGGAGACCGCAAAAAGGAAAGACAAGCTTGTGTCAGCAGCGGCACTGAGAACTTTTTTCATTTACCCCGAAGAATCCTGAACACAGATGGGATATATTCGATTACATCCGAGGCCATCATAGAAAGTAGGTCTTTTTTGCGCGAAGCCCAAAGATTGGCTGTCGCGCCGTGAATATAAACACCGAGCACGGCCGCCTGGGTGGCGGTCAGACCCTGAGCGCGCAAGGCCGTTAAGATCCCCGCAAGAACATCCCCCGTACCGGCTTTGGCTAAAGCCGCATTGCCAGTTTTATTGGTGTAAATTCGGCGGGCGTTCGCAATCAAAGTATGATCTCCCTTTAAGATGACGACACATTGAAAAAGCTGTTGGGCTTTTTTAACGGCCGCAGAGCGATCTGCATTGATCGCCTCCGCACTGATCTTCAGGCAGCGTGCCAGTTCACCCACATGAGGTGTGACAATCCAGGAGGCTGGCAAGGGAAACAGATTTTCATTCGCACATACAGTCAGGGCGTCTGCATCCAGAATAACTTTTTCATATTTCTTTCTTTTTAGCTCTTGAATTACTTGAGCGGTAAAAGCATTCACCCCAAATCCCGGACCGACCAAAATCGCATCGAAGCTCAATTGGTCCCAGGATTTTTTATTAAGATCGCACAAAAGAAAATCGGGATTTTCCAAAGATGACACCGCGATATTTTTTTGCGCCAAGATGACGTAACCGCTGCCTGCGCGTAAAGCGGCCTTGGCGGCCAGAACACCGGCGCCAGGATAGTCGGCACTTCCTGCCAAGATCAGACTGCGCCCGCGAGTGGCCTTGTTATCAGAAGTTGAGATCTTTGGTAAAAGTTTCTGAGCTCCGTGTTTCTTAAGAATATATGCCCGCGCAGTAGATTTTTTCATCAGGATCAGTGTATAACCAGCTTTGCATGATCGTAAAGACGGAAGCAGATCTCGAAGGTCTAAAAAAAATCGGCAAAGTAGTGGCAAACTGCCTACAGCACATGGCGCGCTCCATGGAGCCGGGCATGACCACCAAAGAACTGGATGATCTGGGCGGAAAGTTCTTGGAATTTCATGGAGCACGTTCGGGCCCCATGTTGGTTTACAATTTTCCAGGCTATAACTGCATCAGTCTGAACCACGAAGTCGCTCACGGCGTTCCATCGCACAAAAAAATTCAAAAAGGCGATTTGATCAATATCGATGTTTCGGCAGAACTCAATGGTTACTATGCTGATAATGGGGGCTCGTTTATAGTGCCTCCGGGGAAAGCCGAGGATCAAAGACTGCTGGATGTCACTCGTCAAGCATTGGATGCCGCCATCAGTGTTGTCAAAGCGAACACGCCGATCAACATGATTGGCTACCAGATTGAAAAAGTGGCTAAGGAAAATGGCTACACCGTTATTGAAAATCTGGGAAGTCATGGTGTGGGCCGCAGTCTGCATGAAGAACCCAAATTTATCGCGGGCTTTCACGACAAAAACGATAAACGAAAGTTGAAAGAAGGGCATGTCATTACCATTGAACCCTTTGTCTCTACCGGGGCTCGCTTCGTCGATGAAGAACCTGACCACTGGACGCTGGTGGCAGGACGCGAGCACCGCACCGCTCAGTTTGAACACAGCATGGTTGTGCTTAAGGACCGAGCTCTCATTCTGACTTTACCTGATCCTGTCTAAATACAGTCCCACGCTCTTTGCCCGCTCTCTGCTTCCTGCATAGAATTCTCTCAAGGTGCAGATTCAGGGAGGTGTTATGCCCTACGAAGTTTCTTTATCATTCTCGATTTTACTTCTCTGGGTGACCCATCAAGCCATCATGTGGACGATAGGTGCGTTAAAATCTGAATTCTTATAGACACACTGCCAAAGTCCTTGAGCTTCGCTGAAAAGGTGAAAGGCTAACGAAGTCTATTTATGGAGGGATTTATGAAATTATTTTTTGTTGTGGCTTCAATGCTTTTGGCTTTTTCGGCTCAGGCAAACGATCGCAAGATCGGCAATGTGATCGCGGTGGAAAGAGACATTCATGATGTCAATGCGACTTGTTTGAAAAACATTTCTGGCGACACCAGCAAACCACAAAGCTTTTTTTCTTGCGGCATCAAATACATCGCTGAAGGTGAAATTCCCGTAAGCAAAGGTCGCGCATTCAAATTGGTTGATGAATCCTGCCAAGTGTACGGCGAAACAATCAATGGAGTTTTGTTGATCACGTTCGGCACAGCGAAGGGTTCTTCTACATTCGAAGCCTCTCGTGCTTGTTTGGCGCGTTCTTTGGCGACGAAAGATTCTGTAAAAGTTGTGGTTTACACTCTCGAGTAAGTCCTCAAAGACTTGCAAAGTTCATAAAAGGAAGGACCTACCTCCTTCCTTTTTTTTTGCCCTCTTCTCATTTAGCTTTCGTCTACGTTGAATTTGTCTCATCTATGACTTTTGTGCGTCCTTTCCCTTGCGCTTTATTAGACCCCTAATTAAACTACTAAGGCCGCTAAACCTAAACTGGATCGGAGAACTGCATGGCAAAACTCTTCTTTACTGAGATTCCGACTCGGGAAGAACTTGAAAAGTCGGCGAGGCCTCTTTATCCCGACATGGATCCCCTGACGTTGTACTCGCACATCCTTTTGCGCAAAGTAACGACTGAAATGGAAATCAACCTCGATAGCTTTTTCTCCCGTTACAATCTTTCCTCTGGACGTTTTACGCTGATGATTCTGCTGCACAGAGCTTCCCAAGGCTTGATGCCTTCGGAACTCGCCCAAAAAGTGGGAGTTACGCAAGCGACGATTTCAGGATTGATCAACAGTCTAGAGAAAGTTGAAATCGTTAAAAGAACGACGCATGAAAAAGACGGACGTTCTTTCGTGATTCTTTTGACTGACAAAGGTCGCGCGCTCTGCGACGAAATCGTGCCACTTTATCACGAACGCATCACACAATTTTGGAGTGAGTTCAATGAAAGTGAAAAGAATCAGATCAACGGATTCACAGAAAGAATGATCCGCAGCATCCCCAAATTGGGCCAATAAATAAAAAACCCTGATGCAAACATCAGGGTTTTTCGTTTAACGTTTCCCAAGTTTCTATCTTAGTATTCACCCGTCAAAGCACAGTTCAAAATCGTCTCTGTCGTGTAGCCTGAAGTATTTTGGAATGGACCAAAGTGGTTGTAAGAACGACCCACGGCCATGTGCGGGCTTACGCAACGCTCGGCTGGTGCTTTTAGTTTGCCGTTAGAGTTGACGTTGTAAGGGTGTGTATTCGCCGCCTTCGTTGTATTCACTTGCACCGCAAAAGATCCTGTCACTTTTGCCGCCGCACAGAACGAGTTGAAGGTTTGCAGTGAACTTCCCAACACACGGATCAATTCAGCCTGACTGGCCTTTTGCGAGATGCCGCATTTTGGATAAAGCGCGTTCCATTCACGAATACAAGCCTGGACATTTCCACCTGCATCCGGAGTGAATTGAAAAAGACCAATATTCAATCTTGATTCCGCCGGTTGATAAGGGTCTTCATAGAAGTTCACACCTGCGGGACGACGATAACCTGACGGAGCATATTTAGCCGCCACGTTCTGAGACTTCGTAGTATCCGCGGTCGTCAACGACTCCATGTAAGATAAACACATCATAAACTTAGACCACAATTTCGAGGCTTTCACATAGCCGTCGCGATTGCCCGCCAAAGCTTCCCGACGATAAGAGTTCATGCGATCGGCAAACTCATTAATTTTTTTAATAGTGGCTGCACCAGGAACATTTTTACCGTTCAAAGTCGTATTCAAAGTGGCAGAAGTGACGTTACACAAAGGATGCGAAATCAAACTATTAGGCAGGTAAGTATTCACATCGCTGTTCAATCCAAAATACGAAGCCACATAGCCTAATTGCGCTTTGGACGGTTGCATCTTCAATTCCACCGCATAAGAAATACGATCTGCGAAACGATCATTCTGGTCCAGATTGGAATCGCACAGATCCGAAGCGTGAGCCTGCTGTGCATTTCGCGTGGGAATCAGTTCACGATAGTTTTTATAGTTCGTATCAACCACAGACCCTACGGGGTAAGAGACCTCCGCAAAAACATCGAAGCCTTCGGGAGTGATCGAGTCCGTGACCGCCGCAGGCTCACGAACCACAGGCGGTGTCGGCGTAGGATTGTTAGGTGTTGTTGCTGGAGGATTGGTGGTGCCGCCTGTATCGACCGGTTTTTTGGCCATCGCCAAAGCCGTGCTAGAGAAAAGTGTTGTTGCTACCAGTGCTGCCAAGATGTTCGTATTGATTTTTTGTGTTTTCATACCTCCTAGATCGGAGCTAGGTCCTAGGACTTAAGGGACCCTGGACTTTACCTGGACCATTTTTCCTGGATGAAGGGGAAGTTCAATAAACTGAAAAATTATTGTTCAGTCACGCTTGGACAATGGTCCGTAAGAATGGTTTAAGCTCTTTTTCTGAAACGCCGATATGAGAAAGGAAACAAAACAAGAGGAGTTTCAAAATGAGTCAAACCTATGATGTACCAAGTCTCTATAACTTTTTATTGCACACGCCCGAGGCTGGTCTCAGAAAAATGCTCGTTGATAACAAGCCCATGACAGAGGCTCACTTCAACCTGATGTTGAAAGTCGTCCGTGCCTGCGACGAAACTCAGTTTACCGAACACTTTACAAAGCAGGATTTTCCCAAAGTAAAAATGGGTCCTGCCGAAGTTAAACTCAAAGAGAAGTTCTGGAACGATTGCATGACAACCTGGAACAGTCGTGGACTTCTGACTCCAGCTGTGGCATCTAAAGCGGCATAAACCGGCGCGCCGAAGATGTGAGCGGGCCCAAGCCCGCACAACTGGATTTATTGATGATCGCTTACTTAACCACTGAACAATTTCTGCCAGAGCTTCTTGAGGAACTTAAAAACGTTCGTTCCGTTCATGGAAGCCTGGTACTGACTGAGGGGCCCTTGCAGAATTCTGTCTGGGCCCAAAATATTTGGTTAAATCCCGAAATCATTTCCTTTGAATCTATCACCCAAGCTGCCAAGGCTTTAAAAAGCCTGGGGAAGCTGTGGGCACCCTACACCTTCGACAATCATCGTCGCGCGCAACTGATTCAAGATCAGCTTATAAAGCTGAAACCCCGGATCATGGATTTCCGCGGACCTTTGCCCGAAGAAAATCTGGGCGCTTGGACCTTGATAGATAAAAATACGCTTCTGGCTTCCAGCAAAACCAACTCTCCCTTTCCTTTGGGAGAAGTGCAGTTCCACGAAGACAAAAAGAATCCGCCGTCCCGTGCTTACTTGAAACTGTGGGAGCTTTTCACTGTCTACGGTGTGATTCCCCAACCAGGCCAGAAAGTCGTGGACTTTGGCAGTTGCCCCGGCGGGTGGACCTGGGTGCTACAGCAAATTGGTTGTGATGTGATCAGCATCGACCGAGCACCGCTAGAGCCCCATATCGCACGACTCCCCCGCATTCATTTTATGAAAACCAATGCCTTTACGGTCAAGCCCGAGGACATTGGGGCCATTGATTGGTTTTTTTCAGACATTATTTGTTATCCCGAAAAACTGTTAGAGCTTGTGCAGATGTGGCAGAGTTCAGGACTATGCTCGAACTTCGTTTGCACGATAAAATTCCAAGGTAAGACGGACTTTGCAACACTCAAAAAGTTTCAGTCCATGGAAAATGCGCGTGTACAGCACCTTTATCACAACAAGCACGAGGTCACCGTATGGATAAAGACATCTTCACCCTAGTCGGACGCGAAGAAGAAAAGCTCAAGCTCTGGAAAGATCTGGCGCAAGCCAAGGGCGAACTTCTGTGTAAGGGTCAAGAAGACTCGATCTGTAAACTGCGTGTGATTTTTTTCAATACGAAAACCAACTGCCTGGAATGCACAGTGGAATCCACCACGAAATTAAAATCCCAAGAGGAATACTTAGGACACTTCTTTCTTGGCGGTGAAAAATATTATTTCCAAGGTTTCGCGCAAATTCATCAGGACAAAGTCGTGGTTCCGATTGCTGACGAACTCTATCATCTTCAACGTCGTCAAAACTATCGCGTGCGCATTCCCGAGGGTTACCAGGCCTTTTACAACATTATTCTAGTCAATGAACAGCCGCAAAAGATCATCGGTCAACTGGCAGACTTGAGCAGCCAGGGATGCCGGGTGATCTACCGCATGGACGCCCCACTGATGAAACTGGGCGATAAAGTAACAGGCCATTTGGTGATCGGGAAAAGACCGCCGGTTGAAATCCAGGGGCTCGTTCGTCACATCAAAGTAGATGAAGGCAATAAAGTCATTCAAACCTTTGGTATCGAGTTCACGCCTTTAGCGACCATGATTGAAAACAAGCTTTTCGCTCTGACCATGGAAATTCACAAAGAGGTTTTCAAAAGACCATCTTAGTTTTATTGCCCCAAACCCGTGGGCTCTAAAACAGTAGGATCTTTTTGACGGATTGATTCGTATTCCTGATCGATATTCTTTTGCAGTTGTTTTCGCTTTTCTTCCGTCTGCTTCTTCATATCCGCCTGCGCTTTTTTATTTTCGTCATGGCGTTTCGTATAATCACGGTGAAGCTGATTGAACTCATCCGTTTTTGCACGGGCATAATCTTCGAAGTTCTTTCGTTTGTCGCGCATGTCTGCTTCAAACTCATCCCGTTGTTCCTTTTGTTTCGAATAGAAATCTTTTCTTTCCCCGTCTAAGTCTTCAAAGAACTCTTTACGCTCGTCCGAAGTCACCTTCTTTTTGGAAAATGCCTTGCGGGCTTCGGCTTGTTTTTTGGTGAATTCGTCGCGTTCTTTCTTCTGGGTTTTGTTGAACTCTTCTCGCGCCTTGGTCATGTCTTTATTAAAAAGTTCGCGCTTTTTATTGATGATCGAGGAAAACCGCGAGCGGACCTCCGACGGCGATCGCGAAAGATCAGACATCAACTGATCCATGAAAGCCTTTTCATCATTTTCTTTTTGTCGTTCTGGCGGAATATCTTTGCGTAATTTTTCAAAAGCGTCCCGGTCGGCCTTCAAAGAATACTTTTCATCGACCAAGGTCGTGTCTCGATCTGGACGTGTCGTCGGCTCATCCAAAGCCCAGATTTTTTCAGCACCAAAGACCACTACAGATGTCAGGCACACAGCTAAAATCGAGCGGCGCATTGTATCTTGAACCGACAAAGGCATGAAAACTCCTCTTTATTTCCGCAAATGTATATTTTTGAGAATAATTGGACTCTTTTGAAAACACAACAGGCCGATAAGAGGTCATATGTTATACGGACGAAGAGTTATCGAACCCCAACGCGTGCCCCACGGACAAGGTCCTCGCCGCTTTATTCTGAATAAAAGCTTTCAGTATAAATACTGTTGGTACATGGTGACCGCTGTTGCGGGTGGCGCGATTCTTTTTCTTCTTCCCGCTTACTATTTCATCGTTCAAAACTATGATCTGTTCAAAAGTCTTGCCTATGATACTCATCCCTATCTGGTGGAGCATCTAGAGCGCGAAGTCACCTGGTTGAAAATATTTTTAGCCGCAAGCTTCCTGTTTTTGATGGGAGTGACTCTGTTTTTAGGTATTCGCATGACCAAAAATCTGCTGTCCCCTTTGGTGACGATGGAAAGACACATGCACCAACTGATGTTGGGACAATGGCATATTCCTGACTATCATTTACCGGAAGAAGACGACTACCGAGATCTGGCGATGACCTACGACTATTTCTATCGCGCTTTGAAAGCAAACACCGAAACCGAATTGAAACTTTTAGAAAAACTCAGTATCGACCCGCAAAACCGGGAAGCCTACGCAGCCTGGAAACATTTGCTGGCCGAAAAGCGCGCCCGTCTGGGAATTCGCGAAGAGTTTATTACTAACGATTCCGTCTTAGACTTGACCGAATTTGATCAGAAACGTCGCGTTTCTTAATCGCCTCACGCTTGTCGTGAGTCTTTTTACCCTTCACCAGGGCAATTTCCAGTTTCGCGCGGCCGTTTTTAAAATAAATTTTAAGCGGCACACAAGAATAACCTTTTTCTTTAAGAGCTCCAAAAATCTCGTCCAGCTCTTTGCGATTCAAAAGAAGTTTACGCAGGCGTTCTGGCGCGTGATTGTTATAACTGGAGGCCTTGTATTCGGCAATGTGTGCATTCTGCAAGAAAGCCTCGTCACCGCGGAATGAAATGTACGAGTCCTTAAGCTGAACATCTTTATTGCGCAGGGACTTCACCTCGCTGCCCATAAGCTGTAAACCCGCCTCGTAGGTTTCTACGATCGTGTAATCAAACCGGGCTTTTTTGTTTTCCTGGATAATCAAAATGCTCATGCTTCAAATCCAAAGTGCTTGTACAGCGTTACGAACTGCGCGGGGCTAAGCTCTTCCGCGCGGGCCGTTTCAGTGAAACCCATCGCGGTGATCCAGCCCACCAGTTGCTCTTCAGTTAGCTTCTTTTGACTTAAAAGACCAGACAAATTTTTCTTTAAAAGCTTCCGGCGCTGGGCAAAGGCGGCTTTGACGAAACTTAAGAACGCCTGGCGATTTTTCACGTCACTTGGCAAACGCGAAAAACAAAGCACCCGGCTAGCAACCCTTGGTGGCGGAGAAAAATCGCGCGGTCCCGCCTCTGTCACCATTTCGGTTTTCCAGAAGACCTGCGCGATCACACTTAAAAGTCCGTAATGCTCAGACTTCGCTATTGCGCGAATTCTTTGCGCCACTTCCTTTTGAAACATCAAAACCATGTGCTCCACACCTTTTTCTTCCAGCGAGCGCTCAATGACGATACTAGAGGAAATCTGGTAAGGAAGATTGCTGACGAAAACGATTTTTTTATGCGAATAAAAGCGTGACCAATCCAGCTTCAAAGCATCTTCTTCAAGAACAGTTTGGCCCTGGTTGCGCCAATAGTCTGCGATCACACGGTCCAACTCGATCAATGTTAAAGGGATATTCATCTGTCGCAGGAAATAGGTCAAGGCCCCTGGTCCAGGTCCGACTTCGATCAGTTCTTCGGGCTGAAATTCTTTAACCTGATTGATAATGCGTTCGATGACGACATCACTGACTAAAAAGTTCTGACCCAAGGATCTTTTGGCAAGAATACCTAATTCTTGCAACGTCTGCTCTAATCGTTCGCGTGATTGACTCATCTAAAATCCGTTGTCAAAACTTGAGGCGATGGCCCCAGGTCAATACTTGAAAATTCTCCGGCATTCATGCGTAAAACGCCCGCATAACCGATCATCGCAGCATTGTCGGTGCAATAGCGAATCGGCGGCACAACCAAAGTTAAACCTTTTTTTGCCGCCCATTCTTCCGCACGGGCACGCAGGCGGGAGTTGGCACTCACGCCACCTGTTAGAATCACCCGTTGAGATCTAAAAATCTTTGCCGCGCGATCAAGTTTGGCAATCAGGACGTCGACAATGGCTTCTTGAAAAGAGGCACACAAGTCGGGCAATTGTTCTTGCACCAGTTCGGGCCCTAATTGTTCCAGCATGCGTTGGCCCGAGGACTTCAATCCGGAAAAACTCATATCAAATGTATCGTCGTGAATCATGCTGCGGGGAAATTCAAAGGCATGGGGATTGCCGGTCTTCGCCATCTGATCAATGCGCACGCCTCCGGGGAATCCCAAACCGGCCATCTTGGCGAACTTGTCAAAGCACTCGCCAGCGGCATCATCTTTGGTTGCGCCCAACACACGATAGTCCCCCAAACCCTTTATCTGATAAAGACTGGTGTGCCCCCCACTAATAGCAAGGCCCACATAAGGATAACCGAAATCTTCTGGTGGCGCATAATGAGCGTCTCGCAAAAAGGGCGCCAGAAGGTGTCCTTCCAGATGATTCACGCCTAAAAAAGGCAAATTCTTCGCCTGGGCCAAAGATTTCGCAGTGACCAGTCCCACAATCAAAGCGCCAATCAAACCGGGACGATTCGTGACGGCAATGCCCTGCACATCTTTCCAGGACATGCCGGCTTTTTTAAAGGCTTCTTCAATTAATGGGATCAAGGCGATGGAGTGATTGCGGGCGGCAATTTCCGGAACAATACCGCCATAAATTTCGTGCTCTAAATCCTGAGAAGCGGCAACCACGGAATGAACCCACCCCGTGCGATCTACAATCGCCACCGAGGTATCATCACAACTGGTTTCTATGGCTAATACACGTTCAATCACGGATTACTTTTTTAAACCCTTCAAGCGAGTTTTCGAACGACGAGCCTCGTCCGACTTTGGAAACTTGCTGACGACTTCGTCGTAGAAAGTCTTCGCTTCTTCTTTCATACCCAACTCTTGAAAAGACACACCGATTTTATAAGTGGCCTCTGCAAATTTAGATCCTTTCGGATTGTCATCGCGGTATTTTTGATAATTCAAAATGGCTTGTTTCCAGTCCTTCTTGTTAAAGAACTCTTCGCCCACTTCGTAAACATTTTTCCTGGATTGTTTCGCCACTTTTTCAGCCTGACCGGCCAGGCGATCCGCCTTCAAAGACTGAATCTCAGCATTCAAAGTGAAAATGTCTTTCTCCATTTTCGTGAGGGCCTCTTGCAGAAGAATCACTTTTTGATTTAGATCCTGATTCTGTTGCTGAGTATTTTTCATGGCATTTTCGATGCCGGAATTGTTCTGGCCAACACGGTTCTCAACGACATCAACCCGACCATTCAGGCTGCGCATTTGTTCTTCGATATCGGCAAAACGGCTGGCGACATCGGCATTGCTTCTTTGCAAGGTGGTTACCTGCTGTTGCATGACCTGGCGCTGTTCGGTTTCACGCACTTCATTGCGCGTCTTCAAACACCCTGTCAGAAAAAGAGGCGTAACAACAAGAGCCATCAGGACTTTTTTCATAGAACATCTCCTGTTCTTTGACGAATCAATCGTGCGGAGTTTTCTGCTTTTTCGGCGGAAACCCGAGCGCGCACAAACTGTTCTTTAGCTTTCGAATAATCTCGATCTTCAAAATAGATACGGCCTTTGCGATAAGCTTCTTCAGCTTGATGCCAATAACCCGGAGAATGGCGGGCCGCTTGAACAGAACGAGCCGCATCTAATGCAGCTCGTGCGAGGGAATAATCCTCAATGGGTGCAGGGACTGTTTGACAGCTGACAATCACCGTTAAAAGTAGAACTCCGATGAAAAGTCTCTGTAGTCTCACTGCACACCTTTCTTAATTTAAATTACTGAGCAGGAACAAAGTTCGCGCGGCGATTTTTTGCCCAAGCTGCTTCAGTATCACCCATATCCAATGGCTTTTCTTTGCCGTAGCTGATAACGCTCAAACGGTCACCAGGGATACCCAAGCTTATCATATAAGCTTTGACAGCGTTAGCGCGTCTTTCACCCAAAGCCACATTGTACTCGATTGTACCACGGCTGTCACAGTGACCTTCGATTTGAACTTTCACGCCCGCATTAGATTTCATCCACTCAACGTTAGATGCGATCACTTTTTTTGCAGATGCATCCAAGCTGGACTTATCGTAGCCGAAATGAACTGTTTCAAGACCTGCGATTTTGCCAGAGTCAGAACCCATTGGATCATAACTCAATGGTGTAGAATCGATAGCCGTTGACTGGCCACCTGCGGGTAGAGTTTCAATGGATTGATCCGATTGAGTTTGTTTACCTTTACAACCAGCAACCAAAGCGCAGGCAACAAGACCAAGAGCTAATTTACGAAACATGATGTCCTCCTATGAAGATCCAATAGTTATCATTAGATAAAAACTTTAATTTATAGCGGCTCATTGTCAAACCTTAGATTTCCTAAATGATATTGTGTTGCTCTACGGCTAAGAGACTATATGTACCGACAACATGTTTTACTTCTACTGCTCTCGATCATTTCGCTTTTTTCGCCTCTTTCAAGAGCACAACTTGAAGTTCCACCGGATATTCAGTGGAAAACTTTGAAGACACCTCATTTTGAAGTGATCTTTAATGCCAAGCAGCAGGACCTTGGTCTTCTTTATGCTGAAAAGCTTGAGAAGGCCTACGCCGAACTTCGCTCTTACTTTCACTCGCTGCCCGAAAAAACCATCGTCATTATAAACGACAAAACGGATGTCACAAATGGATATGCCACTCGCATTCCTTATCCTCACATTATGGCCTATCCAGTCTTACCCGGTCCGGAAGAGAGCCTTGCTGACACGGGCGACTGGGCTTTTGAACTTCTTGCCCACGAATACACTCACATTCTGAATTTTGAACCCGCCAACGGAATCATGAAGCCTTTGCGTTTTGTCTTCGGAAACATCATCGCCCCGAACATTCTTTTGCCCACATGGTGGAAAGAAGGCGTCGCTGTCGAAATGGAAACCCGCCTCGGCAACCACGGGCGTCTGCGGTCTTTCTATCAAGATGCGACAATTCGCGCGATGGTGGAAGATCAAACCTTTCATTCTTACGATATCGCGGAAGTGAACGAGGTCATTCCCACCTGGCCAGAGGGCATGCGTCCTTATCTTTTTGGCTCGCTGATGTGGAGTCAGATGTTTTCCGAAAAGGGCCTGCACATTGCAAAAGATTTGAACGAAAGACAGGGCGGCCGTGTCCCGTATTTTATTGAGACCCCCGCGAAGGAAATTTTGGGCATGAATTACACCGCCCAGTACAACGACATGCTGAACGAAGTCGCCGTGCGCGCGCAAAATCAGTTGAAAACGATCCGCGAAGTTAAAGTCACCAACGTCATCATTCCCAAAAATACTTTCATCTCGGTCACCGCTCCCAGCATTTCCCCCGATGGAAAACACTTGGCCGTGGTCACGGAAGACGACGCCAATTCGCGCGCCATTAAAATCATCACCCGTGAAACCGCCGCACAAAGTTTCCTGGATGCCAAAAGCGCCGACACCGTCGAAAAGTTCAATCAGGATTTCACTCCGTCCGCGCAGCAGGATGGACCGCCCACTGGCAGCATCCAGCGCATCAGTTGGTTCCCGAACTCCGCAAAAATTGTTTACGATAAAATTGACTATGTGAACCGCATTGAACGCTATTCCGATTTGCACACCTATGATCTGAACACCAAAAAGGCAGAACGCCTGACCACGCATCTGCGCGGTCGCGAGCCTGCGGTTTCGCCCGACGGAAAGGCCATTGTCTTTGTAAAACTGGAGGGCGGGAAAACTCATCTGGGTGTTTTGCGAGAACAGGATGGCTCCTGGACAGAGCAGACGGTCTATTCCCCCGATTTTCAGCAAAGAATTTCCTATCCACTGTTTTGGAATGAAGACGTCCTGCTTTTTTCTTTGCGCAAAGTCGATGGCTCTGAACACCTTTACAGCCACTCCCTTTCGACGCAAAAGACGGACGTTCTTTTTCCACAATACAAAAATGTGCGCTTCGCCAAGAAGACCCCGGAAGGCCTTTTATTCACCTCGGGAAATAGCGGAGTTTTAAATCTTTATTTGGCAGATCCTAGCTTAAAAACCGCGCGCCCTATCACCAACACCCTGACGGCTTTCTTCACCGCCGACTACGATCCGCTTAGCAAAGATCTTTTTGCCACACACATGACCTCACAAGGTCCCAAGGTCGTGGCGATTCCCGCTAGCGAATGGCAGAACACGCCCTCGCAAATTCCGGAAGTCAACGGTCTGATGGCCGATCGTTATCCTCCGATTGCGCCGAATGAAAAAAGTCTGGAAGAAGCGCGGGCCGCCCTAAGCCAGTCTTCGTTACAGGACTACTCGCCGTATGGCTACCTGTGGCCTCAGTACTGGATGCCATTCGTTTCGGGTTCTTCCAGCGAAACTGGCATCATTCTAACTGCGCAAACCTCGGGATTTGATCCATTAAAAAAGCACAGTTACACCCTAATCGGATCGTGGGATACGGGGCTGAACCGCGGAAGTCTTCTCGGAACTTATTTAAATCAGACAACGGCTCTGCCCTGGACGACGTTAGCCTACAAGCGCAGTTCTTATCTGGGCACCGTTACAAACGAACTGAATGACTACGGTCTGGCGGCGGCTCTTCTGCCAAGCATGTTCTGGATTTCGAAATACACCAATCTGCAAATTGGCTGGCAATACTTAGAGCGCGAGACCACCACGACAGAGACCAAACGCACAGGCCCCTACGTGATGCTCAGTCACGCCAATTACTCCAAAGCCGGAGCACAGATTTCTCCTGAAACCGGAGGTGGTGCTTATCTGGGGGCCTATGATTACCTAGAACAAGAAGGCTACCTTAGCCATTCGCAATTTTTAGCAGGCGGAGAAGTTTATCTGTCTCGATATCTGCCCAAACATCATGCACTGATGTTAAGAACCAATGCGGCCTACACTCCTGAGAAAGTCTCCGCCATCTATGGTGTTTCCACCGAACCGTTGGTGTTTATCCCTGACAGTCCTTTACCTCAGTATATTTTGCGCGGTTATAAACGTGGACAGCTCTTCGGTAAAAACATGTGGGTCGTAAACGCCGAGTATCGTTTGCCGGTGCTTGATTTTTATCGGGGCTCGGGCACAGATCCTCTGTTCCTGCGTCGTCTTTCCGCAGCCATTATCGCTGATGGCGCCGCCGCGGATGGTCTGTTCGTGAACGACATCAGATCCATTTATGAATCCGTGGACATGAAACGCTGGTTTTGGAGCTCGGGCTTAGAACTGAAACTTGAAACTACTTTGGGTTATGTCATCCCCGTCAGCCTGGTGGTCGGTTACTATATGGCCTTCAACACGCCTTCGGGTCCTGAAGGCGTCATTGGCAGTGCTTTACAAATCACGGGTTTTTAACCTCTTCAGAGCTTTGGGGAGTCGTACAAATGAGTGCTGAAGCCCCATCGCCCTCTCAGGATCCCCCTCCTCTGGGCGATGGGAGTCCCCCTTTCGCGCTGAGCCAAACTTACCAGTCTTGACAAAGACACAGGCCCTCGAAATTATTAAAGTAATCGACAACTAGCGGCGAGGATGCTGCGACATGCTGTCACCGGGAGGGTTCATGGAAAAAATCAGCTGGATTAAAGAACTTGTGAAAGCTGAACAACAAATGGAAGAGTCTGGCCTCGTGGATATGAGCTTCGGATTTGATTCAGAAAAAATTCTGATCAACGAAAGCATTCAATTTCTGCTTGAGCTAAAAACTGAATTTGTTGATGCCTCAACCTCTTTCAATGAATTAAAGCCTTCCGCACTAGGCCGTATCAAAATCTACGGCATCGCCAAGACCCACGCGGACTTCATGCTTTTCCGCAATGGCTTTAAGATGATTTTCTCTTTAAAAGCGCCAGGACAGATCAGCATCCGCTTCAACTTCATCGGTACGAATTACATTCCAACGCCTGGATCTACCGAAGCGCAACAGACGGCCACAAACGTGATGGATGAACATATCGTTGAAGCCAAATGGGGTGCCTTCGGCGAGCTGGTGTGGATGTATCAAGGTTTGCCGGTCAAACTTGAGTACATGGTTCGCCACTATCTGACTTTGTTCATCAAAGAAAGCTCCAAGTAATTTACTAACTGCCCTATCCAGACTCATGGATCAGTTTTTAGCAATTTAGTTCGGTGCCAGCGATGGCACCGGCATATCCGCAACCGTTCCATCCCCCACCTGCGAACTTTCATTAGCGCCCCAACAATAAGCCACATGCCGTCGCATCGCGCACGTGTGAGAACCTCCCGCAGAGACATCTGTCATACCCGAAATCGCAGAGACAACTGCAGGAACATCCTGATCCGGTCCCGTGCCCACACCTAACTGACTGCGATCGTTTCGTCCCCAACAGCGCACCTGTTGATTTTTAATGGCACATGTATGTTCGTCTCCGGCAGAAACAGTCGTCACGCTGGATCCCAAAGAAACCACGGGCGTCGGCTCAAAACGCGCCGTCTGGGAACTGTCACCGATCTGACCGTACGAGTTGCCACCCCAACAATAAGCAGCGCCATTCATCACGCCACAGGTGTGGCCCTTACCTGCCGAGATATCAGATACATTTGTCGAAAAATCTAAAACGGCGGTCGGTACATATTGAGTCGTGCTGGTGCCGTCACCAAGGCGGCCATTGCCGTTGTTGCCCCAACAATATCCCTGTCCCCCACTGAGGCCACAGGTATGAAGCTCACCGACAGAAATGGCGGTCAAGCCATTAAGAGAACCGACCGTCACGGGCGTTAAGCTAGCTGTGGCTGTGCCATTGCCCAGTTGACCGTAGTTGTTTTGCCCCCAACATTTTCCCACGGCTCCCTGAATTGCACAGGCATGCGTTTTCCCCGCTGAAATCGCCGTGATATTGCTTCCCAACCCTGTGGGGGTCACAGCCACCGTCGACGCCACTGTCGAGTTATTGCCAAGCTGTCCCGCACTGTTGCTGCCCCAACAGTAAGCCGCTCCTAACTTCACGGCACAAGTGAAAGAGTCCCCCGCTTCCAAAGCAGAAACATCCGCCGTCAGGCCTCCGACAGCCACGGGAACCAGACGGTCTGTGGAGGTGCCATCACCCAGTTGACCAAAAGTATTTTTACCCCAGCATTTGACCGCGCCATCTCGCAGAAGACAGGTGTGATTTTTTCCCGCCGCCATTTTGGTGATTCCACTGGCGATGGTATTGGGTTCCAGGAACAGAGGAACTTCGGTCGGCGTGGATTGACTTCCTGTCCAACCGTTCCCCAACTGACCGTAATCGTTTCGTCCCGAACCGAAGATAATTCCATCTTTGATAAACATCGTGAAATTCACATCACCAAAACTTGACGGCAAAGACACTGCCGTCACATTGGCAGCATAGATAGATTTAGGCGAGGAACTGCTGGTCGTCGTACCATCGCCCAACTGGCCATAGTTGTTATAACCCCAACACTTCGCAGCTCCACCTGTTTGCAGCGCACAGGTTGCTCCATATTGTCCATCACTGACAACGATATCGGTGACATTGTTGGTAAGCCCGATGACTTGCGCTGGGTTCAATTGCGAAGTCACTGTTCCATCACCTATTTGGCCATAACCATTATATCCCCAGCACCATGCACCGCCATTCTGGATGGCACAGGTATAACCGTAGTTCCCTCGGCCCGCGACGACGACTTTTTGCACGCCACTAGCCATTCCGGTCACATTGCGTGGCGTATCGTAATCCGTCGTATTACCAACACCCAACTGACCATTGGTGTTTTTACCCCAGCACTTCAATCCGCCATTCACCACGGCACAGGTATGACCATACTGTCCCGCAGTTGCGATCTGAGTTACACCAGCAGTCAGATCCAAAACTTGAGTCGGAGTACTTCTACTAGTTGTCGTGTCATCGCCTAATTGTCCGTAACCATTGTAACCCCAACAGAAGGCCGCACCGTTTTTAAGACCGCAGGTATAACCGACAGAAGCATCTGAAGATAAAGAAAGCTGTGTCACTCCGGCAGTGAAACCCACCACCTGAGTCGGAATATTTTTTGTCACGGTCGTGCCATCACCAATTTGTCCGTAACCATTGTAGCCCCAGCAGAACGCCGAGCCAGATTGAATTGCGCAAGCCCAATCATAATCAGGTCCGCCTTGTTTTATATATATTTTTTCAACATTCGCGGTCAGGCCCTGAACTTGCGTAGGCAGATAGCGCGTGGTGGTTGTGCCATCGCCCAACTGGCCATAGGCATTGTACCCCCAACACTTCATCGCACCATTGTGAATTGCGCAGGTATTGTATCTTCCCAAAACAACATCGGTGACTCCCGAAGACAATCCCACAACTGGTGTCGGAGCATAACGATTGACCGCGCTTCCGTCACCGAGTTGACCATAGTCGTTGTAACCCCAACACTTAAGGCCGCCATCCTGAATCGCACAGGCATGCACAGAACCCTGTACTACTTTTGTAATTGTCGAGCGTCCCGCATAATCAAGAGCCACGTTTTTCACTGGAGAAGTCCGATTGGTCGATGAGCCATCACCAATTTGACCGTAGTTATTATAACCCCAGCAGCGTAAAATACCGCGACGAGTGGCGCACACGGTGTAGCTATCACCCGCGCCAGCACCAAGCAGATCGACTCCATCAGCCATGTTGTCAACTTGGATTGGAAAAGAGGTGTTTGCGGTGGTCGTATCACCTATCTGTCCATAATTGTTGTAACCCCAGCAACGCAATTCTCCATTCATAATCGCACAAGAAGAACTGTAGTAAGCTTGAATCTGGGTCACATTTTGAGTCATGCCAAAAACCTGCACCGGTGTCGCCCGCGTGGTGGTCGTGCCGTCTCCGACTTGTCCTGAGCCATTGTATCCCCAACATTTCGCGGCTCCTTTGTGAACGGCGCAAGTGGTTCCATAGTAACCGCCATTCATCGAAAGATCCGTCACACCTTCGGTTAAGCCCGCGACTTGAACTGGAATACTTCGGGAAGCAGAGGCCCCATCACCCAGTTGACCATAACCACCGTAACCCCAACACTTCATGGCCCCCTTTTGCAGAGCGCACGAAAATCCAACATGTCCATAGGTGGAATTGTAAATTGAGGACACCCGAACCCTGGTGACATTGGCGTCTAAACCAACGACCGTTGTTGGATTACTCCGCGTCGTCGTCGTGCCATCACCTAACTGAGAAAAAGCATTATAGCCCCAACATTTCGCCGCGCCATTATGAACGGCACAGCCATGACCCGCGTAACCGTCAAAGGATAAATCTGTCACCCCACTGGTAAGCCCCATGACCTGCACGGGGACCAAAGAGTTTGTCGTCGTGCCGTCGCCCAATTGACCCGACCCATTGTATCCCCAGCACTTCACTCCGCCATTTTGAATCACGCAGGTATTCAGATAGCCGACAGCAACCTGACTAACACCGGTTTGCAAACCCGGAGGATAATAAGGACGCGTTCGTGTCGTCGTAGTCCCATCACCGATTTGGCCATAATCATTTCTTCCCCAACAAGCCAAACTTTCGCCAATCACAACACAAGTATGTTGGGCGCTAGCAACCGACCGAATCTGTTTGGCCAGATTGTTGGGAATGACGGTGTCATTGTCCTTGATCGTGAGAGTATAGGTGCCAATGGGGCCACTCACAACTCCGCCAGGTGCAGTTCCTAAATTTATAACCACGGTTTTGTCAGTTTCCACCAGCGGATCGTCATAAACCGAAAAGCTAATAAATCCTTCGGTAAGATAAGCCGGAATAGTCATGTTTCCCGCCGCCAGATCATGATCCACAGGATTGCTTGCGGTTCCCGAGACCGTAAAAGGAATCACCGTGTCCACATTGCGCGCTTTTGACAAGCGGACCGAGACCTTCACCAAACCCACACCTTCATCGACTGTCAATGCGGCAATTCCGAAGCTCATCTCGGGGTCGGTTGTTGTATTTAGATGCTGATAAGTAATCAGTGCCGTACAAGCCGATGTATTTCCTGCGGCATCTTGCGTCTGGGCATAGATATTCGTCGTGGAATTGACCGCGACGGAAACCAGAATTCCTGAACTGCTAAACTGAGATCGCGATCCCGAACCCATCAAACTGCCGCAGGTAGAATCAGAATAAAGAGAAATATTTTTAACATCCGCATCGCTGACCCCCGTGATAAAAGGAGTCAACGAAGTGCCCGGTGATGCAGGAGTTGTGGCTCCTCCCGACGGGGCATTCGGCGCCACCGTATCCAAAGTCACCACATTTGAATCAATGCGCGAACTGACGTTCCCTGCAGCATTTCTTAACCACAAAGATAAAGTCTTCGCATTATTCGTTCCCGTGACAGTGTAGGTCGAAGGTAAAGGGAATGAATTCCATGAACAGCTGCCTACTGTCGTTGAATTTTCCTGAAGGCAGTAGTGAGTGGGAACGCCGACGGTGCCACCAAAATAAAGACCGAAGACAGGAGAATTTGTTGGCGTGGCAGAAGAAATTGCAAAGGATGAAATCGAAGGAGCAACATTGTTGTGCTCGTAGACAAAAGCGGTCGCGGTACAGCTAGAGGCATTTCCCGCGGCATCCAGAGCTTTGGCATAAATCTGATTCACTGTATTGGAAAGAAGATTCACCGTGACACCTACGCCGACAAACTGAGCTCGTGTTCCTGAACCCAGCGAAGCACTGCAACCCGCATCCGCGAAAAATTGCACCGTTTGCGTATCGGCGGACGCCGTTCCTGAAAGTGCCGGAGCAAATGTGGCATTCGAAGGCGATACTGGGTTTGAAGCTGTAATCACCGGCACCGTTGGCGCGACATTATCTACGCTCCACCCCGCAGAAGAGCGCACCAGCGAATTGCCTGCATTATCCGTCACCCGCACATTGACGTAATATGTCCCACCATGGGCCAGAGCCAGCGCCGACTCCTGCACAGAGGAAGTGCTTAACAATGTCCAAGGCAGAATATCTGTCTGTGCTGCCGCTGATCCCGAGGAGTTTGCTGACCCCAGGGCATATTCGTATTTGGCAATTCCCGAGGCGTCCGTGGCATTCATCTGCACCGTGATCGAAGGAGAATCCGTTAATGAGGAAGACAAAGCAGCATGCGTGATAGATCCACTCCAAGCAGGCACGATCCCATCATGACGATACTGGGTTAAGAACGTACAGGGCGAAGTCGCCGAAGAAGCATCGACACCTTTGGCAAAAAGAAGCGTGTTCGTATTGGCTGCCACAGTCACCGAAGAACCCGCACCAGTAAAGACAGCTTTGGCATCCGTTTTTAGCAATGTCGAACAAGAGGCGTCTGAATAGATATTCACAGTTGCCACGTCTGCCGACGTCCATCCCACTAAAGAAACAGCTGATAAATTTCCGGGCGAAGAAGGACTGACGGAAATAAGTCCCAAAGACAAACTGCCCCCACCCGAACCTGCCGAATGCGTATAGTTGGTTAAAAGATTGCAGGAAGACGAATTGCCAGCGGCATCAAAGGCCTTTGCATAGATGCTTGTCGTTGCGCTCATAGCCACGGCTGTGACCACGCCTGAACTTACAAACTGCGCCCGAGAGCCTGACCCAATAGCGCTTGCACAAGAGCTGTCAGAATAGAGTTGCACAGTGTGCACATCCGCATCCGCAGATCCCGAAACAAACGGTGTTAATGAAGATCCCGGCGACGCGGGGCTGGTCGTGCCTGCAGAAACACTGTTTGGAGCCACCGTATCTAAAGTGATGGAATTGGAATCGAAACGAGCGCTGATATTGCCAGCGGCATCTTGTAACCACAAAGAAAGTGTCTTAGCGCCATTGACCGCACCCACCGTGAAGTTTGTCGGCAAAGGAAGAGTGTTCCAGACACACGAACCTAAATTCGTTGAATTTTCCAAAAGACAGTAAGAGTTGGGAACGCCGCCGGTTCCCCCGAAAGAAAGTTGGTAAACGGAGCTATTCGTGGGGTTTAGGGAACTGATTGAGAACGAAGAGACTGTCGGGGCAATATTGTCATGCTCAAAACTGAAAGCGCTGGACGAACAGACGGATTCATTTCCCGCGGCATCCAGAGCCTTGGCATAAATGGAACTTGCAGAATTTGGCGTCAGAGTGACGCTAATACCTGTGGAAACAAACTGCGCGCGGGTTCCTGACCCGATTAAGCCGGTACAAGAGGAATTGTTATACAGACGAACCGTTTCGGTGTCGGCTGTCGCCGTACCGATGACAGCCGGAGAAAACGTATCCTTCGAAGGTGAAAGGGGATCTGATGACGCAAGAACCGGCGCCGCACTTGGCGCCACGGTGTCGGCAATCCAACCACTCGAAGACCGCACTGCCGAAACATTTCCTGCAACGTCAGTCACCCGCACATTAACGAAGTATTGAGTTCCCGAGGACAACGTCAGTCCCGTCGGCTGCAATGTCGAAGAACTGAATTCCGTCCAACCCAAAACATTTTGTTGGGTCAACGCCGCCCCGGAAAAGTTTGTCGTCCCTACTGCATATTCATAGCGTTGCACGCCACTTGCGTCGGTGGCATTCATCTGGACTGTGATCACTGGCGCTACGCTCAAAGAAGAATAAGAGCCCGCGTGTGTGATCGTGCCCGTCCATGCAGGACTCACACTGTCGTTACGGTACTGAGTAAGAAACGTACAAGGCGAAGCAGAAGACGAGGCATCGATCCCTTTGGCGAAGATCATTGTGTTGGCATTCGCCGAGACTGTCAGACTGCTGCCCGCGCCAACAAAGGTCGACTTCGGATCGGTCTTCAATAACGTCGAACAACTTGAGTCTGAGTAGAACTGAACGTTGGCCACATCTGTCGAAGCCCATCCGACCAACACGGGCGCCGTGGAAGATCCAGGCGATGTGGGTGCGATGGAAATAAGTCCCAACGACAGACTGCCGCCACCCGCTGGGGCTGCAGCGTGTGTATATGTTGCAAAGGAATTACAACCTGAAACGTTTCCTGCGAAGTCATAAGTTTTAGAGAAGATCTGCGTGGTGGCATTCGCGGTCACATTGATCTGAATACCTATAGCTTCGAAAACAGTTTTTGTGCCATAACCAATTCCCTGACTGCAGGCACTGTCTGAAAATAGCGCGATGTTTGCGGTATCAAGATCGGCTGTACCACGCAAAAAGGGCGTCAAAGAGGCAGAACCAGAGACAGGATTTAAAATCGGCGATGAAGGCACGCCTGGCGCCACGGTATCGAGAATCACCGTGTTACTTCCGACGCGAGGACTGATATTGCCGGCACCATCTTTCAGCCAAGCCGATAACGTTTTTCCACCCTGCGTGCCCGACATTAAAAAAGTTCCCGACAAAGGGAAGCTTTGCCAGGTACAGGCCTCGGGATCAGTGTTGTTTTCCAAAAGACACCATTGCGTGGGAGATCCCACATACGATCCCCAGCTTAAACTGGCAGCAACCGTATTTGTGGGCGAGGCATTTTGAATGTTCAATCCTAAAAGCAAAAGATCGCCGCTACCGATAGATCCAACATGCGTGTAGTTGGTCAGAAAAGAACACGGGGATGACAAACCCGTACTGCTAAACCCCTGGACGTAAATACTTGTGGTGGAATTGGGAATTACCGAGACAGGAACGCCGCTGGAAACAAAAACAGGACGAATGCCGCCGCCTATCGAAACCGTGCAGTTCGCATCTGAATAAAGCGCCACCATGAGTGTCGCATCATCCGCCGTCCCTTTTACTAAAGGTGTGAGCGAACTTCCGGGGCTTGCTGGCTGCGTTGAAATAAAACCTGGCTTCGAGGGCGCCGTGCTTGTCCCTGTGATCTTATCAACAGGGCCCAAGACGGATTCCACTCCCCCACAACCAATTACATTCAAACCTAAGAACGTCCAAAAAATGAATATACGGTTCATGTATATACTATCGGACGCTAGTTTTCCTTGCTTAAGTGACTCAGAAACAGATTCGCAGATGAGAGTAAATTAATTCGAGTTGACGATTACATTTTAGTAAAGACAGACTTGGCCGCGAGTTTAATGCGGCCCTGCCTCAATATATTTTTTCAACTCTTTCAGGTGAATGTCCCAAACCACATCGAACTCTTTTTGCAAAGCTTCGCGCTGCATGTCGGGAAAATGTTCCCAGCCATAGTGTTGAAGAGTGACCGTGCGTTCTTCACCTTTGTCTTCGATCTTCAGCATACACTCGGTTTCCCATTCGGGACGCCATTCGTGTTCGTGCCAGGTAAAAACAATGTCATGATTTTCCCGGGAATAAACGACTCGGCCCGAGGCCAAATGTTTCTGTCCTTCGCTATCAACCCAAGGTTCCTGAAAAATCCCGCCGATATCAGGCTGAAGAATCACGCCTTCGTTCCACCACTGAGAGAGTTCATTCTTCTTGGTAAGGGCTCGCCAGATTTCTTCGCGGGGAGCTTTAAGGGCGATTGTCTTTTCAATCTTCGTGACCATGGACACCTCTCTTCCTTACTTCTAGGATAAGGGAGGCGCTGTCAGAAGCTCTAGGTAAATTAGACCACTCGTTGAAATCGCATATTCTTGGCGTCGAATATTTGAAATTGCAGAGGATGAGTACTGATAATTTGTAATTTGATGGGATCGCCTTTTTTTAAAGGCAGACCGGTGTGATTGCCAACGAGTAAAAGTTCGCCTTGAAAATTGCACAGGGTCTCTTTCGCAGAGGTGACCTCTTCCACGATCGCGTGAAGAATCTGATCTTTCTGCAAAGAGTTCAAAAATCCCCGGGATGCCAAAGGCTAGCCCAAATCTTTCGTCATATCCAGGCGACGAAACTCTACCGGGCGAATAACATTGTCTTTTTTTCCTCCGGTTGTTGCGGTTGGGGCCGGCGCTGGCGTGACCACTGCTTGCGGTTTCGAGGCCGCTGTCGGTGCGACCGGTGTTCGCTTCTCGCTTAAGAAAGTTTGCGCAATATTCTGAGTAACATTGAATAAAGCCGAAACATTGTTCGCAGTTTGCTGAGCCGCTGTTTCTTTTTCTGCCACTTCAACACAAGCGGCCTTAAAAGCTTCGCCCAGTTTTTTCAAGGCTTCATTGTCGGACTTGGGAACCTCAAAGACATTGCTCATATCGTGAGCTGAATCTCTTTGCAGGGGATTCATGAAGGACATATTGTCAACGTCGCTCAGGCTAGAGCTCGTTTCGTCTTCAACCTCGCCTTGCGCCCATTCAGGAAGACTGTCTTCGCAGAACATCAGTTGATCGCGATTTACGTTAGCAATGAATTCTATTTCCCCGCGAGACAACTCGGGAACTTGTGCGGCAATATCGTCGATGCTGTGCCCCTGATGCGCCAAGCGTGCCGCTTTGACGTATTTAATGGTGTTTTTGCGTTCAAGGATTTCATTATGAGGTATACGGTCTTGGAAAATCTTCGCGACTTCCAGACTCTTCTGCATGCTTTGTTCAATCTTTGCCAGTTGTTTGTCAGACGCCTGAATCTTGGTTTGGATGTCTTTGACTTTTTGTTCGAGCAAAGCCGTCAACTGATTCACTTGCGTTTCGGTGCGGTCCGAAAGATCTTCTAAAACCGCGATTTTGCTTTGTAATAACTGCAAACCCTTGCTGAGTCGGGGATCATCTTTAGGAGGACGATTTAAACGCACCCACAAACCAACAACACCTGCTAATAGAATCAAATTCACAAGTACTTGTAGTAAGAACCAGAAACTCACTAGGCCTCCCCGCCGAACATTAATTAAATTCTAAACTGCCGAAGGTCTGTCTCACAATGAGACCTAGGTCTCGATTGTACCAAAGCAGGACCTGGACTTCGGCCAGCTTTGGTACACAAAACCTCGTGTGTTATTCTGCAACAAAGGGGAGCGTGGATATGATGCTCAAATTATCTAAGGGGTTGGTGTGGGCCTCTTTGGCGGCGGCGCTGTCTTTGACAGCTTGTGGACCTGTTCAATTTTCTACTAAGTCAGCCGGCGAAGTTGATGACAGCAATATCGATCCTGGCCCGGTTCCCGGTGGTGCCATTCGCGAAGTCAATTATTCAAACACCGTGATCGCCACCGACAACAAGCTCGATATTATTTTAGTTGTTGATGATTCCAACTCCATGCTGCCGGACAACCAAAAGCTGGCGGAAAACCTTGCGCCCTTCGTAACTAAACTTCAGAATTCCAATATCGATTGGCAGATGTGCGCAACGGTGACTCGGGAACTTCCCGTCTCTTCCACACAGACGGCCTGGGGTGCTTCTATCTACTGGCAAAGTTCCTCCACTCCTTCCACCACTTTGGGAATGGTCTTGAAAAAAGGAACTTCCGATCTTTCACAAATTTTCACCAATACTATTAACTACATCAACGCCGGCTGGGTCGGCTCTGATGACGAACGTGCGATCAAGGCCATGTGGCGCCATGTTTACAACGGAGACCTTCGTTTTTCTCCAAATAACGGCTGCTACCGCGCCGACTCGGCCGTAGCCTATATCATCATCTCTGACGAAGATGAACGCAGTGTCGGTGGAGACGCGTCTCAACAAGTCTACACCGGGGAACTTAAAGCTCTTGAAAGCGAAGACAGACCCGACATTTTTGTTCAATCGTTCCGCGACACCTTTGGTGCAGACCGACGCTTCACTGTAAACTCAATCATCGTGAAGCCCGGCGATAGCACCTGCAAATCTTCTCAGGATGCCGGGGGTGCGAAGTCTCACTACGGTTTCAAATATGCCGAGCTGTCTGAAATGACCGGCGGTGGTATTGGTTCCATTTGTGAGTCTGACTTCTCGACAAACTTAAATCTTTTCCTGGATCGCATTCAGGATTCTTTAAGCTCTGTTCCTTTAGAATGTGCCCCTGTGAATGGAAACATCACAGTGACCATCACACCTTCCGTGGGCCCGGTTTCATCCCGTATTGAAGGTATGAACCTGGTGTTCGATACACCGGTGCCTGCAGGCCGCACGATTGACTTGAAATATGCCTGCCCTGACGACGGCCGCAGCCCAAGCTCAGCGACAAAAGCGACTCCGCTGGCAGACCAGGGCTTCTTCGCAAAGATTATTACCTTCTTCAAAAATTTATTCTAAGGCTAACTTAGATTTATCGAGGTCTACGGGCGCGCTTAATGTAAGGCGCCTTAGACCAACTGACCGACAAAATCTTTCATTCTACCGACAGCGCGCTTCATCGTGTCTTCAGACACCGCAAAACTTAAGCGCATAAAACCTTCTGTGCCGCACTCGGCACCCGGCACCGTCGCCACGAAAAACTTTTCCAACAAGATATCACAAAAATCTTTAGAGGTTCTGACCACCCGATCCTGATAGGTTTTGCCAAGACAATTACGGATGTCGACCCAGAAATAGAATGCACCTTGAGGCTCAGCAACTTTGAATTGTTCCACTGCCTGAAGCTCTTTCATGCCAGCGACTTTCCGAGAGATCAATTTTTCAACAACCCCATGAATGTCAGATTCACTAGTACGCAATCCCGCCAAAAGCGCGTGTTGTGAGATACTCGACGGTGACCCCGTTGACTGACTTTGATAATCGGCCATGGCCGTAATCAGCTTTTCAGGTCCTGCCGCCCAACCAATCCGCCATCCTGTCATCGAGTAGGCTTTCGAACCACCGTTGACTAAAACAGTGCGTTCGCGCAGATCGGGAGCGACTGAAAGAATATGTGGCGCCACTTTGCTGCCGTCGAAAACCAGACGGTTGTAAATATCATCCGAGATAATAGCGACTTGAGGATGCTTGCGCAAAACCTCCGCCAAAGCTTTCAATTCGTCAGCCGTATAGGACAATCCTGTCGGATTGCTGGGAGAGCAGAATAAAAAAGCCCGCGTCTTAAGGTTGATGGCTTGTTCCAGTTTTTCAGGCGTGATTTTGAAATTCTCCATCTCGCCGCATTCCACGATATGAGGAACGCCGTCAGCCAATTCAATCATCGTCGGATAACTGACCCAGTAAGGAGTCGCGACAATGACTTCATCTCCGGGGGAACAAAGCATCTGCAAAGCCGCGAAGATGATATACTTCGCGCCGGAAGCCACTGTGATTTCTTTAGGCGAATACTCAAATCCAAGTTCGCTTTTCATTTTTTCGCAAATGGCTTTACGCAGTTCAAGAGTGCCATTGGCAGGAGTGTACTTTGTTATACCTTTTTGAATAGCTTCAATACCCGCCTCAGAGGGGGCTTTGAAAGTGGGCCAATCGGGCTCTCCTACCGTCAGGGAAATCACATCATGGCCTAGCGAAGCTAGTTCTCTGGCCTTGGCAACCAGGAATAAAGTAGGAGACGTCTTTAAGTTTTGTGCTCTTTTAGATAGTTGAAGCAAAGCCCACTCCTTTTTTATTTTCTAATTTTTTTCTCTAAGGCCTCAATCACCACGTCCGGCACCAGGCCTTTCAAGGCACCGCCATTGGCGGCAACCTCTTTCACTCCCCGAGAAGAGATGTAATAGTACTCAGGGCTAGCGAACACCAACAGGGTCTCGATTTCCGGAGCCAGCTTTTTATTCATGTTTGCCATGGTCATCTCATACTCAAAATCCACCACGGCGCGAAGACCCCGCACAATAATCTGAGCTTTGGCTTTTTTCATGTAGTCGACCGTCAAACCGCCGAAAATATCGACCTTCACATTCTTCGCATGAGACAAAGATTTTTCAATCAGGTCTTTACGTTCTTCTGCGGTGAACATAGAAGATTTTTGTGAGGACTGCGCTACCAAGACAATCACCTGATCGTAGACGGCCGCAATACGATTGATAATATCCACGTGGCCCATCGTAATCGGATCAAAACTTCCTGGGTAAACTGCAATCTTACTCATTCACTTCTTCCTTCAGGGCTGCCTCATGACAAAACATATTGAGGTATTTGTCGCCATAATCCTTTTGATCGTAACGCACTAAAGCCCCATAACGTTCTTCCATGCGTTCTTTTTTTTCCGATTCTATCGCCATAATGGTGTGTTCGGCAAAGCCCGCGCTGACACTAGCCGCTTCCATGACAGAATGAGCCATTTTTTCTGTGAACGGAGGATCGGCCAAAATAATATCAAAGGGCTCGCCCTGATACGATTTCAAAAAGGCCACCACATCCATATTGATAATTTTGTATTCCGAGGCAGGGACTCGCAGTTTTTCCAGGTTTTGGCGCGTGATCGCTAAAGATTTTGGATTCTTTTCCACGAAAGTGCAGAATTTAGCGTCGCGAGACAGGGCCTCAATGCCTAGATTTCCTGTGCCACAAAACAAATCAGTCACGTTCGCACCTTCAATTTGAAACTGAATCTTATTAAAGAGTGTCTCTTTCACGCGATCGGTGGTGGGGCGAATATGGTCGGCCTTGAAGGCCACAAGTTGATGACCGCGATACTTGCCGGAAATAATTCTCATACTAACAGGTCCTCCGCCATCTTCACGACGGCGAAAATATCTTCAAAAGGTTTAGGCACAAACAGGTTGGCACCCATTTGCTGGGCCGTTTGCATGTTATGCTCGCCCGAAAATGCCGACATCAGAATAACTTTTGCTTTATTCGCAGAGCCGATTTCTTTCAGAACCTCGGGCCCTGTCATTCCCGGCATTAACACATCCAAAAAAACTAAATCAGGTTCCCAATTTTTCCAGGATTGCAATCCTTCATGACCGTTGGTCGCTTCCAGAACCTCAAAGCCTTTGCTTTTTAAAGCGCGGCTCAGCGAGCGACGGACTAAAGCTTCATCATCTACGATCAGAATCTTCAACGCTTACTCCGAATCCTTGCGGGGCAGCTCGATAGTAAAACAGCTCCCATGAGGTTCGACGTTTCGGAACTGAATTGTGCCGCCAAATTTTTCAATGATGGACTTAGACATACTTAACCCAAGACCGGTTCCGTGTCCTTCTTTTTTTGTCGTAAAGAAGGGCTCAAAGATGCGCCGTTGAATATCCAGAGGAATCCCGGGCCCGGTGTCTTCAATCTCGATAAAGACATGATTTTTTTCAGAGCGCGTTGCAACCCTTAAGCGCCCTGGGTCTTTCATCGCCTGACAGGCATTATTGATAAGATTAAACACCACCTGTTGTAAAAGATGGGGTTCCACATAAACCGTCTGCCCCAGCGTCTGCAAATCCACCTCTAGACGGTGGGTGCGTAGCGCTGATTTCAACATCGGCAACGTTCTTTCGATCACCTCGTCCACGCTGATAAACTCAGACGGCTGATCTTCGCCTTTTGAAAAGTCCAAAAGATTTTTGATAATACGTTGGGACCTTGCCGTGGCTTTTTCAATTTCGACAAGATCCGCATGCAGATGCCCTTCTTTCGGAGCTTCCTGTAACAAAACCTGAGTCAACGCCCTTAAGCCCGTCAAAGGATTGTTGAGTTCATGCGCGATATTTCCCGCGAGCATGCCGATGGCCCCCATCTTCTCGTTCTGCAGCATGCGCAGATAAAGCTCACGCGACTGAGTGATATCCACGTATTGATTGACGACATTTGTCGGACGAGTTCCCTGATCCAAGAGGACGGGGTAACTGTGGACTTGATAGATACGACCGTCCACTTGAATCTGACCGCCTTGCGAATGACCTTCTTTCATGGCCTGCGGCAAGGGACAGCCCTCACAAGGTGTTTTCCGATGCGCAAAGCTTTCATAACACTTATGTTGCAAAAATCTGTCTGAAAACTTTCTGTTGGCACGTACGACGTTGTAATCAACATCGACAATGGCAATCGGATCGCGCATGCCATCGAAAGTTTTTTCCCAACGATAAGAAAAGCTGGAAAGCTGATTTTCCAGAAGCACACGGTCCAACGCCATACTTAAAGGGCGCATACGATCGCTCATAAAATCAATAAAAGGACCCATCTCTTTATCAGATAAAGAGTTCTCAATACACAAAATCGCCTCGCCCTCGCCACCGACAAAATGACTGGTCAGTCGCAATTCTAAAGGGACGACATAAGCTTTAATGAACGGGCGCCCAAAGTGATTGGCAAAATAGCGAATCAGTTCGGCGCTGGGCACCTGCGGGACTTTGGGAAATTCGTATTGAGATAAAGACTCCGTCTGAGTGAAGTGACCCAATTGAAAGCTTAGAAAGAAGGTCTTAGCCCCACCCAAACGATAAGCCAAAATGGGATCGCCCATTTTATGAAACTTGCGCAACTCCTTACGCAGAATTCCTAAAATGTCTTCAAAAGACGTTTGCGTCGCCAGGTCCTTGATAAATCGCACCAACTGACGTTCCCTGTTCAGTTTTTCCGATTCTTCCCGGTGCGACATCTCGATATATTGCGTGCGCTCTTCGACCATCCCCTCTAAAGAGTGGGTCAAGGCTTCCAACTGTTTGTTTTGATGAGAGGATTCTCTTAATAAGAGCGAGCGAGACAGATACATGGAATGCTTCTGTAAAGCGCTTTCCAATTGTCCCCAAATCTCGCGTTCCGAAAGAGGCCAGCGCATGAATCGATAGACTTGGGCCTTATTAATTCCCTCGCGCACTTCACTTTCACTAAGATCTTCAGCAATCAACAGGCGTGGCGCCATGGGTTGATAAAGACGGGCCTGAACCAAAAACTCAAGGCTGTCATCGCTGGCGCTATTCTGGACTAAGATCGAGGAAAACTTCTGCGTTTTTAAAAGAGACAAGGCCTCAGAACAAGAGGCCTTGAAAACAATCTCCACTTCCCTTTTTTGAAAGGGAAAGAAGTGAGGCAGTCTAATTGGCGAGACGTTTCCGACCCACAGGATGGGATCCAGTTTGTTCGGAATGGATATGAGATCCTGTGTATTCGCCATTCAGTGACTTCTCCAACACTCGCAAATGATCTAACCACATTTGCAGAACATTGTTCAAATCATACTCTAGGACGTCGGCTAAAAGAACAAAATCCTTATTTTCTAATGCGCGAAGCGCCTGCAAAACGGTGTTCTTGCTGGCCTGTTCCGCTTTAAACCAATCCACTGGACTGGACACCAGAAACTGATCGCCCATCATCTCCTTAACGCTCAAGGTACTGTCGATCAGAAATTCACAATTTTGCACCAAATCATGGATTGGCTTCAACAGCCCACTCAAACCTTGCACCCGCATTCTTTTCGCCAGATTTTCGGTCTTCTGCATCAGCTCTGGCAAGGCTTCGATCCATCCCTTCAAAACGATGGCGGTCAAATCGCGGCTGTTTTCAGTTAAGTACTCTAAGGTTTCAATTTGTTCCAAAGGCACAGTGGCAAAGCGCGCTTCTTCACTTTCATTGATTTCAAGACCGTTCACAATGTAACGGCAAACGACCTGATTGGTCGAGCGCAGATCGTTTTCAATGTCGGTAAAAACTTTCCCTAAAACGATATTCTCTTTATAAAAGTCACGTAAATCCTGTCCAGACACCTTAAAGCGTTCCATCGCAGACCTCCTCCACTTTCTCTTCTTGCTCAAGAAGAGCTTCTTGAGGAACGTAAACATGAATATGGCGAGCCAATCTTTCATGCACATCTAAGGCTGCGGTACAAATCTCCTCTAAAGTGCCGGGACCAACGCGAACCTTTTCCGCTTGATACCAGCTAATAAGAGGACTCAGCTCGGGCACCATTCGGCTAATACTTTCAATAACTTCTTCGGAACGATCTAAGAAAGGTCCGATATTTTGCAAACCTTTCTCGGGAATCAGGGCTATCTGCTCCATCGCGAACTTATTGATATCCGCTAATTGCGTCGCGCCCTGAAGAATTTCCATGCGATCCGCCAAAGGATAAGAGGCGCCTAAATAAAGAGCTTGAACCAAATCCCATTGGAAACGTTCGCTAGCGGCTTCGTTCTTTTCGTAGCTTACAAGCCCTGCCGCGCGCGTGATCAACTCGGGCGCCACCTGTCCTTGCAGAAGTCCGGTAATACACTCACCCACTCTGTTCGCATCCACCTTGTGGCCTTTTTCGACTCGATAGATGAATCCCAAGGTCGACTTCGGCCCCGTCTCCCAGTAATTGACATCCCCGATGCTCACGTTGAACGTCGGCGTGTCCGTCAAAGAGGCCATATGAATCGGCGCACTGTCGCAACCAATTAACAACTCGGCGTCTTGAAGGATCGCAAAGATATCAGAAATCTTTGTCAGTCCTACCAGATTAACAAATTCGTTTTCAATGGCATGCGCTTGAATCTCTTCTGCCAAAGCGGCTTCGCCCGCAGCTCCGATCAAAACCACCGGAATCTTCGTGGCCGCCACCGGCTTAAGAAGCTGCGCCCATTCTTCCGGAGAAAGCGACTTGTGTTTTTCACTCGCCCCCACATGCACCACTAAATAAGTTTCGGGAAGTGGCGTCGCGAAGTTCTCAATCTGAGGGGCCGCGAAGTCCGCCTCGATGTATTCTAAATTTAACATGGAAGCGATTACGTCCACTACATGCACACGGTTCGGCTTGTCGGTCCCCACCTGGGCATAGAAGTAAGCACTCACCTCATCAGCCAGACACAGAGTCCCGTCACTATAGCGCGTGTACCCTGTGACGGTGGTCGTCGGCCCCGTCACTGCGTGTGTCAGATAACTCGAAACCGGCGAAAAAGTCAGATTAATGACCCAATCGTAGTGCTCGTCACGAAGAGCATCCACTGATTCATTCAAGGTTGCCAAAGCCGCTTCGGTATCAGCATCTTCTTGAATCAGCGGAGCCAAAATCGCGCTGACCGGCAAGGAAAGATGCTTATCAATAGCCGTCAGTCCTTCGACGGCGCCCTCGAAGCGCGGCCGAGTCAGAAAATGAATCTCAGCTTTAGGATGCGCACGACGAAGAGCGCGCATCGCTGGCCACGACATATAGATATCGCCAAGTCTAGCGAGTTGTATGACGAGTATTTTCATTTTTCACTTGTTCCTTAATAAGTTCTTTTAACAACTGAACTCTTTCGGCTTCCTGGTTATAACTCTGCGTTTTGAGGATTTGGCTGTAGGCCTTTTCCAATCTCTTCAAAGCCACCGATAGATAGTTGTCCAATTCCTTTTGCATAGTATGCCCCTTCCATAGAGATCGTTTGCAAATGACGAGTGAATGATTCGCGAATACTCAATAGCTCTTCAACATCTTGTAACGCCGCCGCAACACGGTCATAGATTTGCACAGGCTGATTGAATCGAGACAGCAACGCTTCCACAAAAACCTGGAAGTAGCCGACCTCATCTTTCTTTGACTTCAGAATTTCTTGCGCACATAGAATCAGATCCGCGATATCTGAAGTTTGAAAACTTCGCTTTATCGCAAGCTCTTCCCGCGTCGGCAAAACCTCATTGGCTTTTTCAAGCCAGCGACGATAGTCTGCCGTCCGTTCATTCCAGGCCGGTAGTGCCGCCTTTAAACTTTCTAATGGATGATGGTTTAAAAACTGGGCCACGGCCGAAGCGTAAAAAGGTTCCACCTGAGCGTTGGCTTTATCCAAATATAAAGTCCAAACGGCTTTTTCTAAAGAAAGCTGTAGATTTCTTTGCGCCATTTTTTCACCACTCAGTTGATCCCACACCGCGCCAAACACCTGTTCGACTGAAACATCCTCAGCACAAAGATGACTAGGCTGAGGGCAGGCCTGTGAATGCGCACAGGGCGCGCACGCAACTTGAGTTTGAATGACCACGGCACGAGATGAATACGCCGCTGTTTTAGCGGGATCGCTGCTGCCAATCGCAATTTCCACAATAGGCGTGCCGAGCTGGGCCGCCATGTGTTTGATACTTGTGTCCCCGGAAATTAGCAGGGCCGCGTTCTGTAAATGTTTGCGTGCTTCGGGAAGATCGCAAATAAGCAGATCCTTTTCAGGAAACACTTCCAAAAGCGTGTCCCGCTCAAAAGCAGCCCCTAAAACCATGACTTCATAATCGACGAGTGAAATCTCAATCGTTCGTTTCAACTGCTGAAATCTATCCAAACCCCAGTTCTTCTTTTGATCACTGGTCAGACATTGAAGCAGCACAAGCTTGCTTTTTCTGGCAGGTGTTAAGTTCTGCATTTCGATCGGAATGTCGAAGGCTTTCCCTAACAGCTCCACGTAATGGAACAGGGACTTCTGGGTCCCGGAAAAACGATCATTGAAGTAGCGCAGCCAACGATTGGACAGGCCTTGAAAGCGACCCTCTTGCTGGTAAAGGCCTCTTTTGTCAGGCACGTTCAAAGTGCCCATCAAATACGCACTGAGCTTATTATGGGTCAGATTGATGACCTGATCAAAGCCTTCGCTGTTAAGGCTTTCCACAAATTTTTCCACTTGCTGATAAGACCAAAGAATATTGCAAGAGGCGTCACCCAAACTTTTTTGCAAAGCCTCGCGCTCAAAGTAAATATACTCATCAACAACGCCGTCCAGAATTTTTTCAACGTTCGCGAACTGACGATTCAAAAGCAGATGAATCTCGGCGTCAGGATTCTTCTCGCGCAACCCTTTAAGCAAGGGTGCTTGTTGAATGATATCGCCCAATCTTAACAGCGACAGCACTAATATTTTCATTATTTCACCAATTCACCGAGTAGACGGAAAATCTGCTTTTTATTTTCAGGCATCACCGACGCTTCCACTACGGGCACCAGGTCCTTTAGGGAAAGAAGTTTGTTCTGCTCCAAATACAAAGCTTTGATATTGATATTAAATTCTTCAAAATGATATTTCACGGATTCAACCGAGCGTCCCGTCAATGCAGCAAAAACCTCGGAAAAGAATTGCGTATTTTGCCCCCAACATTCGTTGAAGGAAAGGACGTAAGAACGACTGCTCAGGATTTCCTGAAAGAAATCCGCTTTATAAATATCTTGCACGTTCTGCACCACCGCGATTTCAATGCGGTCCTGCAGCTCCGGAAATTGTGAACGAAAAACAGGAATCAACGATTCTCGCGACTCGACCACGGTGATTTTAAGAGTTGGGTCGAGGTCCGCCAACGCGGCAATATGAAATCCTGAGCCCAGGCCGACAACCACGACATGCGAAGTGGGAATTGCGCCTAAAGAGTACACCCACTTCAAGGCTTCACCACGCGGATCGCGCAAGGACGCCAAAGCTTCACCGGATTCAAAGGCCACCAAAGTCGATTCATGATTTTCAGAAAATGTAATCATCGACATAACTAAGCCACCTTTTGAGAGTGAAGAATCTTCTTTTTCAGTTCGCGGACCTCTTTGTGATCGGGATTCCACAACAGAACTCTCTCCATCTCAATCAAGGCCTTATCGACCTGCCCTGCCGAGCAGAACAGATTGATCAACACCAAGGACATGTCTTCATCTTCCTCGACAGAGGCCAGATACGATTGCAAAGCTTCAATAGCTTTTTGCAGCTTACCATCGCGCAAACCCCAGTTAGCCGCCAAATGAACCGCCGTTCTATTTTGCGGATTGATATCCAAAGCCGACTCTATGTTTGCCCAAGCCAGATCACTATCACCGAACTGGTTGTGGACCATTGCCAACCCGACCCAAGCTTTGTCATTTTCGGGATTGATCTCGACGGCTTTGCGGAAACAATACAAAGACTTGTCGAAGTCATTTCGTTGTACTTCCAATGTTCCGAAGTTCACCAGAAGAATGTCGCTCTGCGAATTCATCGTATAAGCTTTATTATAGTATTCTTCGGCCGCATCAAAGTCGCCTTGTCGGACAAAGATGTTACCCATGTTTTTATAGACCTCGAACAGATAGTCGTTTTCTTCTGTCAAGATGGCCAAAGCTTCGAAATACTTATCTAGTGCTTCCTGATCGCGGCCCACCTTATAAAGCATCGTGGCGTAGCGACACATATTTTCGAAGTTGTAGTCAACTTGCGCCAAGGTCTTACGCGCAACCAAAGCTTCGTCCAGGCGAGACGTTGTCTCCAGGCAAGATGCCAAAAGTTGAAGTGTCGCTGGATTCTTCGAATCCACGTTGCTCGCCTGACGCAGAAGATTCATCGCCAAAGAATATTCTTTGTGCTTCATCAAGAGACGGGCATTTTGGATGAACTTAGCAACACGAGGATCCTGAACAGGAGCTTCTTTCTCTGTCTGTGACTCGGCTTCAAATTCTGAGATAGCTTGTTGTGGGTCAAAATAGATTTTGCCGGACTCTTTAACAGGACTTTCGGCATTTGCATTAATTCCAGATAAATCACTGGACTTTTGAACGATCTGATTTTCCAACATCTGAATAGGTCTCCTCGGGAAAATAGTAGGAGCAACACAGATGCCAAAGCTTTATTTCACTTTTATGAGATTTGAGGCAAGTTCGGCGGGGAGATTTGACTCTTTGCCTGAACTTGCCGTCATGATTTTGTCAGGAAATATTTTCCTAGACCTCTTCGTTCAAGCGATTATTGAAAGTCTTGCTCTTATAACCACCCACCGCTTTGCGAGACCGTCGCACTTCTTGAAGCTCACGGATGATCGAGTTCTTCGCCATCTCAATGCAAGCCAAGACTTGGATATCCTGTTCGATTATGCGGGCAACATATTCATCCTTGATTGCCAACGCCTCTTTCACTTCGCGACGCTCACCTTCCGTGATGCCGTTTTGCTGTGCTTCTTCGTCGTGCACTTTTTCGATTTGTGCGTCGACGTATTTTAGAACTTCAAGAATTCTTTCGCGAGTCTGATAAAAGTGCTCCAAGTTATCAAACTGCCCTTGGGCAAAGTTCGCCAACTCCACTTCATTCAGTGAATAGAACTTCTCGAGGTAGTGATTCTTTTCGTTCAGCAACGTGATAATCCTAGTCATGTCCCCTCCGTGGGAATTTTTAGCCTGCTTTTTCTGTTTCTTTCTTCAATTTTTCAACGGCCTGCACCCAGCCATCATAAAGCGTGTTTAACAGCTTTAAGTTGGCCTTCAAGGGTTCCACATCCCCCGAGATGTTGGCTTTGGTATACTGTTCCATCATGAACATATAGAGCTGTTCTAACTGAACCGCGACGTCGCCGCCGACCTTGTGATCCAAGGTGTTGTTCAATTCCATGATAATATCGAACGCCCGCCCGATATTCATACCCCGGTCCGCAATCTTTTTTTCCTCAATGGCTTTGATTGCCAGCTTTGTGAATTTGATCGCTCCTTCATAAAGCATCAAAAGAATCTTCTCGCGACTGGCACTTTGCACCGAGGTCGTTTTATATTTTTGGTACGCGTTCTTGTTCATAGTCCCTCACACCCTCAACTCTAAAAAGTTCCGAACCTTTAACCCGCTTTCGGAGCCATCGCGGCGAAACGAGCCTGTTGCGCCTGCATGTCCGACATCTTCGATTCCAGGTCCGCGAATTTACGTCGCAGACTTTCCTCTTTTCGCTCCAACTGACGTTCCTTGGTTTCAATCCGTCCGTTGACCTGATTGATCCGGTCCTGCAAACCCTTTTTACGATTTGCAATAGTTCCAAACTGACCGTTCATTAAGTTTCCGATCTCTCGCTTCACCGTCGACACAAATCCCGTGCTAAAGCCGTCTCCCCTAAAGAAAGCCGCCACCCCTTGAGGATTCGCATTCAACACTTTGTTGAATTTGTCCTGATTGAAGTTCAAGGTACCGTTTCTATTAAACTCAATCCCCAACTCACCCACACGACGAATCGGTGTCTCTACACCCATTGTCGGATTCAGAATCACTCGGCGCAGTGAGTTCTCGATCGAACGAAGCATCCCATCACCGCCCAAAGGACCCAGTTTGGGATTCTTGCCGTCACCCGCCTGCAACTTGCTCTGCTTTTGGATGAAGTCCAAAGCACCGTTATAAGCCTCAACGAAACTTTTGATTTTACCGCTGATGACTTCCAGATTTTCTTTTACACTCATGCGAATTTCGCGTCCCGGGGCCGCCGACTTGAAATCCAAAGTCACACCCGGAATTAAATCCGTGGACTTATTATCAGGAAGCTCAATTTCAAATCCGTCGACTTTCACCTTGGCATTCTGGGCCGGGCGGGATTGGTCGAAATACATGTCCTGGTCACCGTCCAAAAGATAAATCTTCGGAAAGGCCACCTGATTGTCTTTTCCTGTTGAAAGACCGGAAATCAAAAGTTTAAAAGGATTTTCCGCGTCCTTTCGATCTTCCAACACTTGCGCCTTCAATCCGACATTGGCGGCGTTGATTTGCTTCACCACGCCTTCCAATGTTGAGTTAGCGCCATTAATGTAAACTTCCTTCACTCCTTCCGGAGTATCGAACTTGATATAACCCACGCCGATCTGGGTTTCGTTCTTATCGGGAAATCCATTTGAAATAGCCGCCGGCTTTTGCGCCAATTGCACCACTTCAATGGAGTAGTCCCCGGGGATCGCCGAGTTCGGGTCGACTTGCCCCTCAATCACATTCGGATCACCGCTGACAAATTTCTTGTCGATGAAACCGCTTGTGGAAGTCAGCTCTCCCAGATTTTTTGTGATGTCGCTGACTTTGGTTTCCAAATCAGTGACAAGCTTCAACTTGTCTTCCTGCTTGGTCTTCTGCACTTCCATTTGTTTCACGGGAATACGCTCAGCTTCCATAAGCTGATCAACGATATTTGGTGGTAAGCCAGAGGCCATCCCTGTAAAGCGTATTCCTGCCATGAATTCATTGTGTCAAAGTGAGGCAAGAATCGTGAGTCAATTAAATGTCTCTCGAAAGGGCCAGTGCAGAGGATTTCCGGGCTGTATTGAATTTTATCCCGCAGGGATTTTGACAGAGGGGCGTTTCTCTGGACGTCTATCTAGGAAGCATTTGCTGCGAAAGCAAAAATAATTAAGCAGATCGCTTTAGTAACTGTCCTCGAGGAGAGTTGTCCGAGGGTAAAGTCCACAATTCAAGTTCGGGAATTCGGCGAATCACGGCGCCCAGGTTGTCTTTCACGACAACGAAGCGTCCTTTTTCATCGGCATCCAACTCAACAGTCCACTTGTGTTCCTTCATCGCCGGCAGACTGCGCAAATGCTCCATCGCTTTCTCAAGCTGTTCTTCTGTCATGGGTTCGCGCTGTTCTTGATTGCCGGAATAGGTTTCTTGGCCGTTGGCATCGCGATCATTGGTTTGATCCGACTTAATAGCCTGCCCGATCCGTTCGACATTGCGAACTTCATTATTGGGCAGAATATTCGAAATCATTCCTTTGATATTCATACGAGCTTTATATCGGATTTTCTGAATGAGAACTTGAATTTCGACACCTTGGTCGAGGGCTATTTCATATACACAACACTATACAAAGACTCTTTCAGTTCTTCTTTCGTGACCCAGATATTACCCTTTTCACACCGCTTGTGAAATTTTTCGTAATAGATACTGCAGTCACTGCCCCATGTATTGCGAATGAGATAGTGGCATTTCCCGCCGACTTTCTTTCGAGCCGCAATAACACTGGAGTGATCGGCATGTTTGGCATCTTCACCTTCTTCAGGTGCCATCAGCGTGTAAGCATTGTAGCCAATGCCTGCCACCCGACCGTTCTCTAATGCATGATCAATGGTTTCGAAGAGTTTTTTTGCGCCCTGCTCTTTCGTGATTTCGCCTTTCTTGATACGTGTCTCGTATTCTTCCAGGCTGTCTCCGTATTTGGTCATAATCGGAACAAGTGGCACGGGCCACGGCTTTCGCTGGCATTTTCGGTCGCGCTCTTCTTCATAAATATTCGTGATCGCTACCGCAAAAGGATCGACCACCGCCGAAGTGAAATCCGCCTGCGTCTGAAACAGATCACAATTATTCTTCTTCACGTGCGCCTGGTTGCGCTTCTTATGAAGCTTCATGATCTCGTCAAAGAAGCGCGTTTGATTTGATTCGGTGGATGGGAAGTTTTTCTCGCTGCACATGCCTTTAGTATTTGCCAGAATGATGGCGGCATCTTCTTGGCCGCCCGTATCCATCAAACCTTCTTTTTTAAGGATGTGCTGCGGATCGTATTTTCCCGCGGCCTCAAGACGAACACTTTGCAACCGAGTGTATATTTCCGGATTGTCCTGAAGGTACTGCTTAATTTCGGGTCGGTTCGAATCTTCAAGCTTATAAGGGTCCGCCAAAATAAACGTGGAAGCGATATCTGTTGCAGAAACCCGCGTCTTCACACGCTGAGAAATAAGATCCGCCGACGTGTAGGCAAAACACCAACTTAAGTCCCCTTGGTCACGATTCGGTCCCAACTCTTTGCGATAGTCTATGGACGAACAATTCTCATCCGCGTGAGCTTGCGACATAAAAAGAAAAAAAGCGACGATCCAGAAGATTTTCATGACTGCTGACTTATCGGAGTAAGGCGGGGGTATCTTAATATTCCGTAAACCAACAGCGCATCTCATTCTGAGACAGCCCAAAAGCTGTGATTGCGCAAACACCTCTCTTCGACGTTCTTCAGACATCATCCCTGTGCCACAATCGAAGCAAAAAAAATGGAGGTTCTATGGGAAGCAAGGGCAGATCACCCCAAGCGGATGACGTTAAACAAGAAGAAGCCGCCAAAAATGGCGAAGGTATTGTCAGTCGCGGCCCTGGTCCCCGCTCAACCAGTAAGATTTCAACAAAGTCCTTACCTGCAAACCGGAAGCGGGATAAGTAAGTTCGATTTTTTACACATTCAATTTCATTTTTCTATCTATTAAGAGGGTGATCGATGTTTAAAAATAGAATCCTAATAGCTTATGTCATCTTACAATCCGCTTGTGCCAACGGAAGCTCCAATACGAATGAAAAATCTCAAGGATCCTGGCGCGAGCCAACTCTCGTGCAAACCCCTTTTATGACCGGACTGCAAAATCCCTGGGACCTGGCGTTTCTTCCCGATGGAACTCTTTTCTTCACTGAAAAATGTCGCGGACTTTCTGTTCGTAAGACTGACGGAACGGTTATTCGCCTGTTCGGCACTGCGGGCTCTGCCGTCATCGCGAATGATTTGTTTTGCGAGGGCCAATCCGGAATGGCGGGCGTTGCGCTTGATCCTCAGTTTTCACTGAATCGGCTGATCTACGTCTATATGGCTTCAAATCTTTCCAACCCTCGAACCAACAGGGTCATCAAATTGACTGTCGCGAATGACTTGTCAACCGTCTCTGATCGCAATGACATTGTTACCGACATTTCTTACAAGAACGTCGCAAATACCTGGGGTGGCGCGGGTTCCCACAGCGGCGGCCGCATTCGCTTCGATCGCGACGGTTTGCTCTATATCACAACGGGAGACAATCACAATGGGCCACTTCCCCAAGACCTGACCAGGCTCGGTGGAAAAGTTTTAAGGGTGACCACAGATGGCGCCGGTGCGCCGAACAACAACACACCTTCGGGAGGTGACCCACGCATTTTTACGTTCGGTCATCGCAATGTTCAGGGACTGACATTTCATCCTGTGACCGGGCAGGCATTTATTGCCGAACACGGTCCCAACCATAGCGATGAAATCACACGCCTGATTCCCGGCGGAAACGGTGGCTGGGACCCGCAGCCCGAACCCGGCGTCACCTGCGCTGACAACTATTGCGGCTATACTTCGAATAAACCCAGTGGATTGCCGACGCCCATGACTGACATCATAAAATTCCCCAATGCAATGCGACCGATCGTAGTTTACGCCGACTCACAAGGCATGGGACCGGCCACTTTCCTCACCGGATCAAAGTGGCTGGCATGGGAAGGAACTCTTGCCGTGGGCATGATGGCCGCACGAAGACTGGATATTTTTTATTTGAACAGTTCTGGAGAACGTGAAGCCATGACCACGGCAATACTGCCATCCGCACGCATGCGTTCTTTGGTGACCGGGCCCGAGGATAATCTTTATATTGCGACAGATGAAGGACAAATTTGGAAAGTGGAACCACAATAAATGACTCTGAACAAATACAAAAAGCCTTCTTTGCAAGGCCTGTTAGTACCCCAAGGAAGCTGTAACGCTTCCTTGGGTAGGTTGGTACCGGGAGGGAACGGAGGTGCCCTCCCAGATCAAACTTTATATTCTTATATTAATTAACCGATCAATCTCAATGCTGAGTTAGGCATCGCATTCGCTTGTGCCAACACCGCCGTGTTCGCCTGCAAGAGTACTGAGTTACGAGTTGACTCAGCAGTTGCCGCAGCTACGTCAGTGTCGCGGATACGAGAGTTCGCAGCAGAGATGTTCTCATGTTGCACACCCAAGTTATCAACAGTGGATTGCAAGCGGTTTTGAAGGGCACCCAGATTTGCTCGGTAACCATTCACTTGAGATTGAGCTTTATCCACCAACTCAAGAGCATCTTGCGCACCCGCCTTAGAAGAGAAGTCGAAACCATCAATTCCAAGAGCCGAGATTGTAGAGTCAGTTTCACCAGCATTGAACGAGATTCTATCTGCGTCTTCACTGTTGTTGATACCGACTTGGAAGTCAAATTTATCACCAGAACCATCAAGAAGTTTTGTAGTTCCGAATTTAGTTGTTTGCGTAATACGTTGAGCTTCAGCTTTTAATTGTTGAACCTCTTTATCAAGGAAGCCACGCTCGACATCACCAACCGTGTCAGATGAAGCCTGAACACCCAACTCTCTCATACGAGTCAAGATGTTAGAAATTTCACTCAAGCCACCCTCTGCAGTTTGCACCATTGAGATACCATCGTTGGCGTTACGGCCTGCTTGGCTCAATGATCTGATTTGCGATTTCAAGTTTTCACTGATCGCCAATCCCGCAGCGTCATCTGCCGCTTTGTTGATACGTGATCCAGAAGACAATTGCTCCATGGATTTACCGATTGAACGCTGAGAAGTAACCATAGTTCTCTGTGCGTTGATCGCTGATACGTTAGTAGAAATTCTCATTCCCATTTGGGACCCCCATTAATTGCGGCAGCCTTATACCTACTTAGGCTTACCTGTTGTACACGTTAGTGACTTTACTTTTGTCGAGTTCCTCTGCTAACGATTCTCTTCAGGCAGTCACTCCATCCGAGTCTCTCGAGTACTTCGACTTAAGTTCCGTCGTTGCTTCTGACATACCTTTCGGCGAGGTCTGTGAAGGCTTTAGTCGCGTCCAGCAAAACTAGACCATCATCCAGAAAAACCTAGACCAACATCCTGAAACCAAGCCCAAAATCCAAGAAAATCCCCAACCAAAGTCCAGCAAAAGGTGCCAGGGGATTTTTCCCAACCGACCTGCGTCCAACGCTTAGGGCTATTTTCAATCTCATTCCTTCTAAGATCTGCACGGTCATTGCTTCAGACCAAAGGCATGGGCAGAAACAACTTTATATGTCAGACCGAATTCCCCTATCACATCACCGCAAGATGTATAAATCGCGAATGGTTCGGGGTCGAAAAAGAAGAAGTTTGGAAGGCCATGTGCAGACAGCTGCACTTTATACACTTAGCCTTCGGGATTCGGATTCACGCCTTCGTACTGATGACGAATCATTTCCATCTCATTGCTCGCGCACCCGAGCAGAATTTGAGCGAAGCCATGCAATTTTTTATGGGCGAGACCGGCAAAGATTTAAGAGATTTAAGCGATCGCATCAATCGAACATACGGCTCTCGTTTTCACCGCACCTATATTTCGAGTCCTCTTTACTTCCTTCACGCATATAAATATGTGTACCGAAATCCAGTCGAGGCCGGATTGTGCACGAAGGTTGAGGACTACGAGTTCTCGACATTGAAAGGTTTATTGGGAGAGCAGAAAATAGAGATTCCTATTCTAGACGATAGCAACTGGGAAACTTTGGAATCTAGGAGGGAAACTTTGCAGTGGCTCAATGCCACGCCTGAAAAAAAGAATTGGGAAGCGGTCAGGAAAGCCTTGAAAAAGCACACATTCAAACTGGCTCGGGAGAACTGCCGACTTTCGAATTTGGAAAATGACGCCCTCTAGTTGGAAAAAGTCCCCTGGCACCTTTTAAAATCCCTGGGAGCGGGTGCTCCCAGGGTGGGCTTAAGACACGAGAGGTATATGTGGGCGACCCCTCATTCTCGAATGAGACCCTATCCCAGTAAGGCCCCATCCGATATTCGTAGTTTACGAAAATTGTTTTCTTAATTTTTTATTATACTAGTTTCATTGCTACGTTCGGTAATTGGTTGGCTTGCGCCAAAACCGATACCGCCGTGTTTTGCAGGATACTTGCTGATGCCATCTCGGCTGTTTCCTTCGCCACGTCAGTGTCGCGGATACGAGAGTTGGCGGCAGACAAGTTTTCGTAAGAAACGTCGAGGTTGCTTACTGATGACTCCAATCGAGATTGCATCGCACCGAAACTCGCGCGCAGTGAACCGACTTTTTGAATCGCTTCATCGACAGACTGCAGAGTATCGCGGGCTCCCGACTTATCCGAAACATCAATACCACTGATCCCCAAAGAACTGGTTGTCGCGTTAGCATCGAAGTCGAAGGCTATGATATTTTCTTCTCCTCCATAGGCCCCGACGTGGAATTCTAATTTCCCGCCCGAACCATCAAGAAGTTTGGTATTACCGAAAGTAGTGGTTTTTGCGATACGGTCAGCTTCTTGAACCAACTGCTGGGCCTCATTGTTGAGAAACCCGCGCTCCGTATCACCGACAGTGTCTGAGGCCGCTTGTACTCCGAGTTCACGGAGACGAATCAAGATATTAGAAACTTCGCTCAGTCCACCCTCACCCACTTGTGAGAATGAAATCGCGTTGTTCGCGTTGTTGCGCGCTTGCGCAATACCTTTCAACTGTCCTTTAAAGTTTTCTGAGATTGCCAAACCGGCAGCGTCGTCGGCGGCATTGACGATGCGTGAACCCGACGCCAGAGCCTGCGCTGAGTGTTCCGCTCGTTTTTGTTGCTTGGTTAGCACACGTTGTGCTGCGATTGATGCAGTATTTGTTGCGATTCTTAAGCCCATGAGAACCTCCTAAGGGATTGAGACCTCGCACGCTGATTTTTTGGAATTATTCATGGACCTAGGCAGCACCACTTGCCATCAGAACATTCTTGAATCCCACCAACGTACGTCGATCGATTTTGTTTTCTTTCAACTCACAAAATAAAAATTAAAAATGGTTGGAGGGTTCCCCGGAATCAGGGTGACTGACCTGATTGTCGAGGAACCGAGCCATCAGAGAGGTTTTAGCCTTTTGGGAACTCTTGCGAGTCTTGAGAGGGTCCTTTTCTGAAGCACCAACGTGTACGAGAAACTCTTCGGACCATGGTCCAGGAAACTTTAGGGCGAAGGTCTAGGAATTTTTAAAGAGGATGTCTTAATTATTGATTTTACTTGATATTAAGGACCAAAAAATTTTACGACTAAGGTCCAGGCGAAGCCCGACCAAAGAATTGAATGCGAGCTTCTTTTAAGCATTATGTTACGAGATTTCAAAGGCGTAAATCATTCATCTGAAGTATATTCAGGCCCGCAAAAGTAGCGTCGCCAAAATTATTTCTGACGTAGTCTAACAAAGGAATTTCGACAACAAATTGCGAACCCCGTTTGAAGCTTGCATGGCGAAAAATGATTTGGCCGTTTCGTTCGAAGAACACCCCCTGGTGAGAGATATCAAGGGCAGTACCAATGGCCTCTTTCACTTTCCAGTTGGCACGTACGATATTAATGACTCCTGCTTTCGGAAAATATCGAAGCAACTGTGGGTTCGCCAACAACGTCTTTTTATCAATGAACGGTAGGCGCACTTTTTCATTTGCGAAATTTTTTGTTTGCGTGCGGATGTATTCAATTTTCTTTTGAAACTGATCGGTGGCCTTAACCATCTCGGGGGCCTGACGGAAAAACCACGTGCTTTTCTCAATCAGGGTCGTCAATGTGGAAGTCTGTTCGGCTCCCACATCCGCAGTGATATCTCGAAGTACCCCCAATCTTTCTGCATTAGGAGTCCAATCAACACTCGTAAAGTGATTTCGCTTAAAAAGACTGACCTCGCCATTCAAATAGCGAACCTGAGATAATATTTTTTTAAAGGCCTCTTCGGAGGTGGCCAAAGACAAGGCGACGACGGTTTCCACATAGGTCGTGCAATCAAAAGCATCAAATCGGTAAAGGGGATCGTTATCAAAAGCCGAAGTGCTGCCTTCACCCAGGGCTCCTCCCAAATAGGGCTTTCCCAGAAAAAGAGATGAGTAAAAATCCACGCGCTCGCTCAGGGACTTCGCAAAAACGTCATTCTGACTTGCCCGCGAAAAAATTCGCTGCAAATCACTTTCCGCCTCCTGCTCGATCAAAGCCGACGAACGAACGGAAACCTGGGCGAACCCCGTGGGGCTCACCAAAGTGGCGACGAGTATAAGAACCAGTGGCGAAAAAGCAGACTTCATAACAAACGTCCTAAATGGTTTAATTTCCCTCAAAGCAAAATTCAACGCAGCCTCATGTGCAATACAATCCACTGTATGTGTGTATCGTTTTGACACGACGACATTTCACGACAGAAAGCTTTCATGTGACTAACAATTTTCAGCCACCGTAAAATCATAGGCTCCACATTTAGCGAGTCACCTTTTTATTAGCGAATATAGGGCCTCTCGGGTCGACCATAAAAGGCATGAAATCTGTAGGTCACTTGATATGAAAAATCCGATCGACTTATACAAGCGACGGCCTTTCACAGAACGAGGTAAATCATCCTATGAATGCAAAGTTGAATCGGATACGAACAGGGGCTCTCACTTCACTCATCGTACTTAGCTTGGCGACGCCAGTGACGTTCGGACAAACAAAATCACAATCTAAGGCTAGCGAGAATCTGACAGTCTCTACGCAGAAGCGTAAAATGGAGACGCTGCTCGAACAGCGCAGTGGGACTTCTTTTTGGTGTGACTTCAACGATCGGGCCTGTGTTTCTCTTTATGAGGCCCTTCTTGAAAACGATTGGGAAACCTGGAGTGACATTCGCAAATCAGACCCCAATCATTTCGCCCATGCCTATGAAGCTATTGTTTTAACGTCGTTCAAAAAGCGTATTGTCAATTCGCCTCAGCAGCGCATTTTTCAATTTTCAGACGCAGCCTTCAAAGATGTTCGAGGAACTGCTCTAGGAGTTACGTTACTCCTAGGTGTGCAACCTCTCCTGCCTAGTAAACCCGGAAAGAAGAATTCACGACAGTGGCCACCTCCCTCTGGACCGCTTCTTTGTGAGCGCCAAGCCGACTTTTTTGATCAGCTTTTCGAGCAAGACGAACTGCGCATCACTGTTGCCATGGGATACATTGACGAAATGTCAGGTGCTGGTCATGCGCTGGGTTGGGCTGCGGTTCCTTATCATTACGGGAATTCGGTTTCGCTTCATTCAAGGTATCTTAATTCTTTTGCGCAACTGGGATTTGAAGTTCGCAGTCAAAGCGTCGGAAAAACCGTTTTTACGCGCAAAACGCTTCATCGAGGAAAGCCAAAGAATGTCGTGGTCACCCTCCTCAATCCTAACACGGTTTGCCCCGGAGAAGATCCAACACAGAATATTTGGGAGCGATTGGAGTCGTCTCTTTGCGAGGAGCAAAAAACACTTATTCAAAATACCAAAACTGACTTCGAAGCCGCCCTTAAGAATGATCAAGTCGTGGTCTACAACGGTCATTCTCGCAGCGGGCGCGGTCCTGACTTCGGCCCATTTTCAATGGGGCAACGCTTGGATTTACCGAATGTTTTGGAAGAAGTCCCGGCGTCGTCTTTAAAGGTCTTCGCCCACCTAGGATGTAAAAGCGACGAGTATCATTTGGACGATTTGATGAGCTATCGCGAAAATCATCCGCAAGGCTCATTTCTGTTCATGCGCAACGACGGCGCTCCGACTTTCCATGACTCATTCGCAGCAACAGAGGCTTTGGTAAGAGGCCTGTTAGATGAGCGCTGTTTTGATCAAATCGAAACGATCTCAAACACGCTGATCTTAGGTGGGTTCTGGCCTAATAAAGTGATCCTGACACCTCTTTAATCTACAAGATGCAGACAAGGGCCCTTGGGGCCCTGACCCAAGAAATGCTTTGTCTATACCTTCTTTCCCCACTCAAAATCACTAAAATCCAACTCATAAATTAAAGTAATTGCTCTATTTATTTTTGAGTGAATTTGATTGACTGAAAATCGCATTCGCGAGTTTTATGCGGGCATTCAACAGGAGAATCGTTATGAACAAAACGTTTTGTCTGGGACTTATTCTTTTTGCTTCGCTCTTTTCAATCGGCAGTTTTGCACAAACTGAAGCTGCGAGCACCTCGACGGCGACAGCACCCAAACCCCCGTCTGTGTTTCTGACATACAGCTATTACAAATATGACCTACAAGGCACGAACAACGCGAACACGCGCATCTATGGCTTCGATGCTTCGACGGTGGACTTGAACATGGTGACAGCAACCTGGCTTTACAGCCCCCAATGGACCTTGCTGGCGCTTGTTCCTCATATCAAAAATATGGTCGAGACCAAATACGAACCCATTCCCGGCGGCCTGAATTTCAAAACACGCGACTACACAGAAGGTCTTGGAGATATTCGCTTGATGGGTATGACCGCCTTGCATGCGGAACAGTCTCATCTTGTTCTTGGCGATGTCAGCGTCACTCTTCCGACAGGAAGCATTGACGAAACATTCACGTCGAATCCTTCGCAAACGGCCGCTTACAACATGCAACTGGGTTCGGGCACACCCGATCTCATTCTGGGGGCCACTTACTCTAATACTCTGACTCAATGGGTTCACTCGGTACGCGGGCAAATCACAGTTCGTGGAGGCAGAAATGCCAAAGGCTGGGCACTGGGCAATGAATTTCTCACACAAGTTTCCAGCAAGTATCGCGTGGCCTCTTATTTTGAAGCTGGAGTCGTCGGGAATTATAAAGCCCGTGATGCGGTTCAAGGCCGTGATAACGGTTATGAGCTGAATAACAACTGGAACAACGTCGCCCATGGCGATGGCCACCAGTACTATCATGCTCCACAAATTAACTGGGATACCGAGTTGGTTGCCAAGCTTTCCACACCAACACCGTTTTATGGTGTCATCGGCGCGCTAGAAGGCGGTCTTTCATTCTACAGAGACGCCATCAACAAGGATGACATTCGTTTAGACATGCCTTACTGGGTTTCGGCTTCCGTTACCGGCAGCTTCTAATCGGATATAAACGCTTTAGGATGCCTCGCCTTGGCCCCCTCTGAAAGAATAACAAGGCCCGAGTTCACTGAGTTGACGGGGCCTTAGGCCTCACTTAAAAAAGGGCCTCCGATGACAACAGGAGGTCCTTGTATGAAGTCCCTGGCGTTTCTCTTGGTTCTGCTCTCAGCGCATTCCGCTGCAGCCGCTGTTTTTTCTCCCAGTTCCGTTGAAGTCAAATTTACCTACAGTACAGAATTCATGACAACAGACGGCTCTGATGCCGTGACCTTGGCCGATCTTCACGCCCAGCACTTGTTCGGTTACATGCAATCACCGACGATGGTGACTTTCTATAAAATCAACTCCGACACGCCCGGTATTGGCGCCCCCCGATTTCCGTTGGCTTACGAGATTTTGAAAAATCGTAAGTCCGCGGGAGTTCGCACCATCGCCTATAAAGTTACGGGTGTGCTGCTGCTGAATAAAAACACCGCAAAGAAACTTTTGGATGAAGGTGTCTGGAAAATCACGATGCCCAGTGACCTTGATAACTTCTACGAAGAAAAATGCACCGACGAACACTACAACAGCTTCGGCGACTTCTGGTACTTTTACGACCCCTTCCGTGAAGGCTGCGAATTCCTTCGTCAAGCGCCCATGGCAAGATCCGTAAACATTAAGATCGCCGCTTTCAAGAATGCACCGGCAGACACGAGCGCCTCTTTGGATAAGCTGCGTGACGACAATGGCAATGGCGATCTGTTCGAAATCACCACTATTAACGGTTACGCCGACAGCGCCAAAGATCCCGAAGATGCAGGGCGCATGGCTTTTGAAGAGTTGAACACCTGGTTACGCCAAAGTGGCTTCAATGAAAAGATTGTGGCCCGCTACCAAAATCGTCCTATTCATCAGTTTACGAAGACCTTAAAAAGATCTGATGGTTCAGAAGTTCAAGTGCGCATCACCCGACTTCTGGCAGAGACAGCGGTCGCCAGTAAAAATGTGACCTTTGCAAAATTCTTCAAGCACTCTGTGGAAAATGCCGACGTTGTCATCTACGCCGGTCACTCGGGTTTGGGGGGCAATTTAGACATCGCATCTTTAGAGGAAAAAGCCGGTGGCTTCGAGTTCCAAACCCGCAAACATCAAATCTTCTTCTTTGATGGGTGCTCCAGCTATTCGTACTACTTGACCATGTTCGAGGAGAGAAAATCCAAAGGGAAAATCGATATTTTAACCAATGGTCTTTCCAGCTATTTTGGGTATGAAACACCTGTTCATAAAGTTCTTTTTAAACACCTTCTGCAGGTCAACAGCTCGCCCACATGGGGCGAGATCCTGAGAGATATGGAAAGACCTTTGGGCGGCATGACCTTCATGCTCAACGTTGGTTCTCTTTAATCCAGGCTTCCAGAGCGCTGCGGTCTTTCCATTCAATGGAGTCGACGGACTTCGCAGTGCTCACCACCGCAAACTGTGTCTGAGCTTTGCGCGGTTGTCGCAGCAGAAGGCCTAGAGTCGCGGCATAGGCCGTGGGGTTTTCCGTCGGTAAAACATGTCCCACGTTTTGCACCAAAATCACACGCAGCGGTTTTCCTGAGGCCAGATAGTTTTTCAAAACTTGCACTTGGTTTTTCAGGCGCTCAGGATTTTCTTGCTCCGCAATAACGAAGTCGCGAGTTCTTTCTTCGGTGTTAAAATTCCACTCTGCAAAATTAAAGTCTTCGGCAGCCCGGGCAATTGTAACATAGCCCTTCTTAATATCGCTGACACGCGGGCTTTCCCCATAGAAGTCTTTATCCGCAGATAAGTTTTTATCAACTGTGTTGCTCCAGTGCGTGGTGTACGCCTGATCGCGGAATTGGCGAATCCAAAAGGGAGCCATAAACGGGTTTAACTTAAACCAGGACTCCCACAGCTCCGCCGTTTTTGCAGCGTTCGGATCGCTTTCCGTCGGTACGACCAAGGGCACTGTCTCGATAATGTGGGGGAACTCTTGGTCATTAAGATAAGCGCCGATAGATGAAGTGTAAGATAAAGTCACCGGCACCGCTTTTTTTATACCCAACGCATGAACCAGTTCGGTGATATCCTTGGCAAAATCTGCAGAGCGAATCGAGTTCGTCATAGAGAAATAAGGGATTTCTGTTTTTTTCAAACCCTCAATAGAGCGCGGATGGGCCGGCAAAGAGGGAAGAAGTAAATTCCATCCCTGCTTAATCAAAATTCTGACGGACGTGTCGTTTGAAGAAAGACCGCGATTGACCCCCGGTAAAAGAATCAGAGTCGGTGCAGTAGGTGTATTCTCGATGTGTTCAAAGGCGATCATTTTGCCTGGGCCTAGTGGCAGATGGCGAATCTCGGCGAAAGAAGACGAAGACAGCAACAAAACAGCAAAAGCCAGAATCCAGGTTTTCATATTTGTTCCTTTTAAAAGTGGGTTCTTTTGGGCCATGCTTAGCACTGCCTTTTTTTGAATGCAAAAGGATTGTCCAGAGCTAAAACTCTAAACAACTTTAGCGAAGTCCTTCGGCCAAAACAGAGGGCCTTAGGCCGGGAAAGTGACGTCGTTCACGGGTGGCTTGGGCTTCTTCCGCCGTAGCCTCTCGATAGTCGAATCGGTTTTTCGTATCGCCAAAGCCTAAAACAGCCAAAGTGTTTTCTTTTGCAAGGTGGTTGTAAAATCCGGTAAAGAAGTCAAACCGTCCCCGCCCCGTAATCGCGCCACCCGAATCACGCACAATCACAAAGCCGTCATGAATCTCACCATTTGGCAAAACCGCGCTGACAAGGCGAGGGACAAAAATGACATCCCCGACTTTGTGATAACTCAGATCTGCTGCCACCGAAAAATAGGGATCCAAGCAATCGCCGTAAGAGCCGTAGCCGAAAGGACACGTCGACAAATCCACTTCCACGAAACGAGGAACTCCCTCAATGGTTGAATGATAGTTATAGGAAGTTGTAACTCCGTCGGTCTGAACAAAACACGAGCCTTGCATCAGACACTGTTTGTAGTCCGCCTCGCACAAAGCCGTCAGCTTCGCGTCCTGAGGAGTCACCACGTCCCGCATCTGCGACGGACTGCACTTGTTGTTCGCTTGAACGATAGTTGGTTTGTAGTAAATGGACGGTGTGAGGCCAAATCCATCGGAAGATTTTGAAACAGCACAAGAGACAAGGAAAAGTGGAAGCAACAATAGTGCGACTATAGACTGGGAATATCTCATACGCCAAGGGCCTCCGTGTGGCCCTATTTATATCAAAAAATAGCTTAATTGGCCGAGCTGCTGTCGAAAATACATAGCTCCTCTGCAAAGCCTTCATGTCTGTCAAAAAAGTAATCAGAGAAGGGCGGGAGTGGCGCTGTTCAGGTAACAAAAATAGCTCTTAGATGGGCGCAGAAAAAGGGCCTGTTTTCGCATTGATAGACAACAACTCATTGCCCACCGAAAGTGGATAAGCTATCAATGAAAAACAAGGGTAAAAAAGGGTTCATGACTTTACGTTTAAGGATTTTTTTATTCAACCTCATCTCGGTCTTTCTGGCGACGTTCGTTGTAGCTCTGATTGGTCTGAAAATCGTAGAGTCCACGGTGATCGACAGCACCTATGAGCGACTTACGCAAATCCGTATTAGTAAAACAACGGCTATTGAAAACTATTTCCGCGATCTGCAAACGGCCATCAATCTGATTTCGTCCCACGAGCAGACAGATGATCTGATGTTGACGACGAATATGGAGGCCTATCCGGACTTCCGTCGTCTGCTGGATAACTACGTTCTGGATTTTAACATCTATGACATGGCCTTGGTAAATCCCAAAGGCGTGATCGTCTATACCACCCGCAAAGATATTGAGGATGGAACTTCCGTACTGACCGGGGACTCCACTGCGAACAAATTGAAGGACTTGTTTCAGTGGGGTATGAAAGCGCAGGAGGGCTCGACCCTGTTCCTGGATTTTGATAAAGACGCGGTCAGCCCCAATTCTGCAACCGGCTTTGTCGCCGCCCCTATTTTTCGTAAAAATGCCGTCGTCGGCGTCTTAATGCTGAAGATTTCCATTTCAGAAATTGATCGAATCACCAGCGATAACTTTGCCTGGGCGACGCATGGAATGGGACAGACGGGAGAAACTCTGATTTACGGTGAAGACTGGAGTCTTCGCAACACCGGTCGTTTCCGCGTCGAAGGTGGCCAGAACACACAGAACTCGGAAGCCGAAATTCTATCTTCCAACCGTGGTGATGAAGATATCAAAAAAATTGAAAACCTCAGCGAGGTCCGCGAACTCGGTACAGACTATCGCGGTCAAAAGGTCATTCGTTCCATCGGTAAGATCTATTTACCAAATGGCGAGCTTTGGTACATTCAAACCAAGATCGATGAAAGCGAAGCCTTTGCCGTTCTTGACCGCATTGCGATTGCCTCCAGTGCGGCTGCCGTCTTGATTTTTATATTGTTCTTCTTTGCGACCTTCGCGGCGACCGGAAAAGTGGTGGAACCTATACAGCTTTTGACCGATCGTCTAGAAAAGCTGGGAACCAGCAATCTGACCCAAAAAATCAATTACAACTCGAAAGACGAAATCGGTCTTCTGGTCAGCAAATACAATCAATTGGCGGATCGCTTGGAAACGACGACCGTCTCTAAAGAGTTTCTGGACAGCGTAATTCAATCGATCAAGGCTTTTCTTTTCATTGTTCGAGTAAGTCACCACGATGACTGGCGGCAAAGCACTTATGTGGTATCTCAAGCCAATGAAGCAGCGATGAATCTTCTGGGAATCACGCAAAGTCAGTTGTCTCACCTCGATCTTAAAACTGTGGTGCACGCTCAACCCGAATTCAGCAATTACAACTGGCTTTTGCACACTCGTCACAGTATCGAAGCTGAAATCGTGAATCGCGACGAAGAGCGGATTCCCATTCTGATGAACTGGGCTGCCCTTCCCGGTCGTACCGGACGAGATCTGACTTTCGTGTTTGTGTGCACGGACATCACCGATCGAATCACCGCGGAAAACGCCTTGATCGAAGCCCGCGAAGCCGCAGTCAAAGCATCGCAAGCCAAGTCAGAATTCCTAGCTCGTATGAGCCATGAAATTCGCACACCGCTAAATGCGATCATCGGCATCACTGATATTCTGGCCGAATCTGATCTTAAGCCAGAACAAGAGCAGTTGGTTCGGGTCTGCGCCAATGCGGGCGAAAACCTGCTGGCACTCATTAACGATATCCTGGATATCTCTAAAATCGAAGCGCGTGAAGTGCGCTTGGAAAAGATCGCCTTCGATCTGGATTCGACAACAAATAATATCTGCGACATTTTGAAACAAAAGGCGGCGGAAAAAAATCTACGCTTCAACTTGCTGATGAATTTGGATAATTCGGGACCACATCTTATGATCGGCGATCCCACCCGTCTAAGACAGATCCTTTTCAACTTAATAGGAAATGCTATTAAATTCACCCAACAGGGTGAAATCACCGTCACACTGGATTTTGATGATGCCTCAAAAAAGTTTGTGCGCTTTGGTATCCGCGATACAGGAACCGGCATTCCTATGGATAAGCAACATCTGCTTTTTCAAAATTTTGTGCAGGCCGACAGTTCCATCACGCGCAAATTTGGCGGCAGCGGTCTGGGACTGACGATTTCAAAAAATCTTGTCGAGCTGATGGGCGGACGGATCTGGTTTGAAAGTGAAGAAGGGGTTGGCAGCGCGTTCTATTTTACCCTTCCCTATGTTCCCGCCGAACCGGGAACTGAAGTCGCCCATTCTGAGGATGCGCCTTCACCGGTTATTGAAGCAAAAAAGATCTCGCGAAACTCCCGCATTCTTGTCGTCGATGATACCGAAGACAATCGCTTTTTACTTCTGACTTACTTAAAAAAGCTTCCTTTTGAGGTGGTTCAGGCCGAAAACGGTCAGCAGGCAGTTGAAAGAGTGTTCTCAGAACCCTTTGATCTTATCCTGATGGATATTCAAATGCCGGTGATGGACGGATATGCCGCCACCCGAAAAATTCGCCAGTGGGAAATCGACACTCATCGCAAGCCCATTCCTATTATCGCCGTCAGTGCCAATGCCATGGCGGAAGACATCCAAAAGTCATTGGATGCGGGCTGCACCGAGCATGTGACAAAACCAATCAAAAAGTCTCATCTAATCGAAATGATTCAACGCTATACAGTTTAATTTTGAATTTGTCCGCCGCGAATTTTCGTTACTTTATTCGCAAGAACTTCCATATCCCGAGGATCATGTGTAACCAATAAAGTTGGAATTTTTTCTGTCTCAATGACTCGCTTTAGTAATTTACGACTTTCTTCGCGCAATTCCTGATCCAAAGCTGAAAAAGGTTCGTCCAAAAGCAAAAGGCGCGGTTCACCGATAATCGCCCGAGCAATGGCGACACGTTGCTTTTCCCCACCGGAAAGCACCGAGGCTTTTCTTTGTAGAAAGTTTTCCATCTGCATGATCTCGCTCAATTCTTTCATCCGAGCCGTCACGACTTTGGGATCAACTTTTCGCGCTCGGGCAGCGAATAGAATATTTTCTTGCGCGGTTAGATGCGGAAAAAGATCCAGGGTTTGAAAAACCACGCCCAAACGCTTTTCCGGCGTTCTTAGTTTCGCAAGATCAACACCCTGGAAATTCCATTTCAATCCGGGGCATTCCTCCAATCCTAGAAGAATGCGAAAGACCGAAGTTTTTCCTGAACCTGAAGGCCCCCATAAAACCGTGACTCCTTCATCCAGGATTTCCCAACGATCAATATCTAACTTAAAGTCGCCATAATCACGGTGCAAATTTTCGACGTAGGACACGACTTCCTCCCACACAAACTAAGAAACAAAAAAAACCAGCAACAACAATCAGACTGCTAAGCACAATGGCCTGGTTCAAGCGATAGCCCGACATCAGAGTCTCGGTCATCATTGCGATACTTAAATCCCGATGCGCCAGAATCCTTGAAACGGCAAAATCTCCGCAAGCCCAGACCGAGGCAATTCCCGCAAGCAAACCTGCGCGCGCTGACAACTGCGGAAAGAGAATCTCTTTGAAAATCTGAGTTCGCGAAGCCCCCATGGCATAAGCCACAGTTATTTGCGACTGAAGAGAATGAAGCTCGCCATCCCAGCCCATGCGGAACAGGCTGTTTAAGCTTAATAGAGTTAACGCAACTGGAATTTTAATAAATGGATAAAGACCTTCGTTGGGCCCCAGCAAGAGCAAACTAAAACAAGCCAGCGAAGTGGAGGGTGCTACATAGCCGTTCAAAAACTTCTCAAACCAAGCCTTGGGCCAACAATAAGCAATCAACATCAACCCAGCATAACAAAGAATCCCGACTGTAAGTCCCAGAATCACGCTGCCTAAGAAATTCCAAAATAATGCGGACTGCAGCTCGTAAAAATTGGTGATTAACGCAAGTCCCTCCACGAAGCCCTGCAGATATCCAAAAAGATAAAGGAATGAAAGGCCCGCGATCACGAACACACCACTGTAAGTTTTGATGAGGTCCAGATTGGCTTCGCGGGCAATGACAGCCCCTTTTCCGCGGCTGGCGATAAAAGAGAAGGCAAAAATAAATGTCGATTGCAGAAAAGCTAAAAGAACCGCGTCTCCCCAATTGCTGGACAGACGAATCTTTTCGTAGATCAGAACTTCCACCGTCGTGCCCTTCCCACCACCGACGACCAGTGGAACCGCGAAACTTCCAAAGCATACAACGAAAATAAAAAGCCCCAACAACCATAGATCTTTTTTAAGAAAGGGAAAAAGGCCTCTGGTTAGAAATTGCCAGCGCCCAGCGCCTTCCACATAAGCAAGTTCAATCATTCCACCCATTTTGTTTTCAATAATTCCTGCAAGTAAAACAGCAACCAATCCAAAGTTCATCAAGGTGTGAATAAGAACAATGCCTGCCACGCCCATAGGAAAAGGATCGACCAGATTCAGGGTGGCAAGTAGAATGAATATCGGTGGTAAAAAATTGGGAAGCAGACACAAGATTTCAAAGACAAAGCGAGCTTTTTTGTAAGGCCCGGTGCTTAACGACAACAGGCCCAAGCTCACCCAAAAACCGAGCATCAAAGAAAATACGGCAGAAAAGAAGGCCTGAACAAAGCTGTTCTTGAAAGCCCATAACAATTCACCTAAATCAGGAATTCCCGTAATACGAAATTGCGTAAGCAAAAAAAGAAACGGAAAAAGCAGAAAAAGAACTACGCCAAGGCGAAGCGCACGACTCAAGCTCAATTGAGTTCGCTCCTGCGAATTTCAGTCCAGCGTTTCAGCAAACGATCGACTTCTGATGAAGACAAGATCTCCACTTGATCCAAGGTCTTAACATTGACCAACGGCGCAAACGCCGTGTCTTCCATGACTCCCTTCATAACCGGGAACATATAGTTCTTTTCCATGATGATGCGCTGGCCATCTTGAGAAAGCATCAGGTTGACGAATTTTTCCGCCAAATCACAATGCCGACAGAAATCCGGAATACCCACGAACTCAAACTGCACCGGCAACGGTTCGTTGAATGGAAGCGCAATATAGTCACTCTTTTTTTCTTCCACTTCGTGATACAAAGGCGACGTCACGTAAGAATAAACCAGCTTGGTCTGCTTATTCGTAAAAAGGCCATAAGCTGTCGACCAGGTCGGTGAAAAACTATGCACCTGCCCCATCAACTTCTGAAGAAATTTAAACCCTTCTTCTTCCCCTTTGGAGCGAATCACCCAATACAGAAACTGCAGCCCCGGAGAACTTGTCCGAGGGTCCTGTAAAGCAATGCGCTTTGCAAGTTCCGGCGCTAACAGATCATCCAGACTGGCGGGCAAACGGGCCAACTCATCTTTGCGGGCAATGAAAGTCAACGCTCCCCAATCATATGGTACAAAGAAGCTGTTAGCCAAAGCGGGACGAACAGAGTCATACACATCCAACTGTCCTAGGCTGAGTTTGCGCCAAGGCTGCTCGGCCACGGCTTTGGAAAGATCAAACTGATCTAAACCCACCACCAGATCCGCACCTAAACTTTCGCCCTCGATTTTCAGACGTTGTAAAAGGATGCCGGAATCACTGCCTTCGATAAATTCCACTTTGCATTTGCATGTTTTTTCGAAGGCCTCTTTTAACAGAGGTCCAGGGCCCCAACGCCCCGTGAAAGAGGCATAACCAAAAACTCGCAAAGTTGGCAGAGAACTTGCGCTTCCGCTCTGATCGGTTTTATTCAGTACGGCCAAGAACAGACCCAAAAAAATCACAGCCAGGAAAAAAATAAAATGTTTCACACTACCACCATAATCCGCGGCGACGTTTGAAGAAGTAATAGTCAAAGCCCAGACAACGACCCGCGCCGACCCAAGCTAAAATCAAGTGGATAGCCAGAAAGGTTTTATAAAGATCTTCAGAGGCAGGCCCTGAAATGAACAGCATCGTCACACAAAGTAGCACACCCAAAAAAGCCACCGGGCGCACCACGTAGCCAATGATGTAGGAGATCGCCACCGCGAACTCCAGCCCTAAGATGATGAAGGCGACCGTCTGCCAGTTGGGAATCATTTGGCTGCTGGCGAAAATTTTAAACCAATTCGGAGCATGACTTGCCGGAAGCCATTCTGCCATTTGATCAGCGATGCGCGGGCGAGTTAAAAAATCGCCGCGATACTTGGTCATGGCTTGCTCCAAATAGTAATAACCCAAGAAAATTCTTAAGAAAGAAATCGGTAAAAGATGGCCTACGTATTTAACGCTCTCAAAAAATGCAACCAACATGAAGACATTGTGAACTAGACACCCTTCTTAGGGCAAGTCTCCTCAAGAAAGCAATGACTGCAATCGGGTTTTCTCGCCTTACAGATAGCTCGACCATGCGAGATCATGTAGTGAGAGAACATCACCCAATCTTCCTCGGGAACATGTTTCACCAATTCTTTTTCAATCAACACGGCGTTGTCAGTCTGAGTCCAACCCAAACGATAAGACAACCGCGTCACATGCGTATCCACGACGATACCACTGGCTATCCCAAAAGCATTCCCGAGCACAACATTGGCAGTTTTACGACCCACGCCGGGAAGCTCGACCAAAGCCTCAAGATTTTGCGGAATTTCAGAGTTATGTTTCTCAACCAACCGGATTGCCGCTTGCTTCAAATTACTAGCTTTGTTTTTAAAAAAGCCAGTAGATCGAATAAGTTGCTCAAGGTCTTCCAAAGGGGCCTTGGCCATTTTTTGCGGTGTCGGATACTTTTTAAAGAGGGCCGGTGTGACCATGTTTACGCGTTCATCGGTACACTGGGCCGAAAGAACCGTCGCCACTAAAAGCTCAAAAGGGTTGGTGAAATTAAGAGCACAGTGGGCGTCTGGATAATACCTTTTAAAAAGCTTTAAAGTGTCTAAAAGAGGAGCCGCTTTCTTTGCAGAAGCTTTCTTCTTGGCAGCCGGCATCTTGGAGGTTTTCGCCGGCTTTTTGGCAGTCTTTTTACTGGTCACCGTCGTTACCGATAGCTTCTACGGGACAACCTTCCATCGCCTCTTTGCAAAGAGCTTCCTCTTCGGGAGTTTCAGGTTGTTTGCTCACAAAAGCATGACCATCTTCTTCGTGCATAGAGAAATTCTTAGGAGCCGTCAGGACGCACGCATCGCAGGCAATGCAGGACTGATCTACGAACATTTTGCCGGGTTTATTATCTTTCCATTGCTGACTCTTATCGGCCATGAGGTCTCCTAAATATGCGACCTTAATATAAAACTTTTGACCTTGATGTCAAACCCCCTTCCCGACTTGGGTCGCATTTTTCACGACGTCCTTTGTTGAATGCTGGGGTCTGGGCCTATTTACAGATATTCTAGAGGAGAAATTAAAGGAGAGTTCATGGAAGGACCTCGTTCGCCGTCAGAAAACGAATTGCCTCGTGTTTTGGATTTTTTAAACAAAAAGCTGCGTAATGAAGCCTCCTGGTCGATTGCTGCGGAATATCCCACGGCTTTTGCCCCTAACAACTTGCACAATATGCGCATAATTGCTGACGAGGATCAGGTTCTTTCGCATGCGGTATTGAAACCTCTTATTATTAAGTCGCCGCATGTGATCTTTAAAGTGGGTGCCATTGGTTCTGTGGTCACCGACGACAATCACCGGGGGCAGGGCTATAGCACCCAGGTTATTTCAGACTGCTTAAAATCTGCCACCGAACAATCCTGTGATATTGCGATCCTTTGGACAGATCTCTTTGATTTTTACCGCCGCATGGGGTTCGAACTTGCCGGAAGCGAAATCAGCTTCGTTATTGAAGACAGCTTCGATGTGGCTCCGAACAACCTGCGTTTTTCCACCGATTCGAAAGTCTCTCCGGATGCGATTTATCGACTCTACTCTTCACACTCTGTGAACTCCGTGCGCACGATCGAAGAAACTCGAAAGTTCCTGTCTATCCCGCAAACAAAAGTTTACACAGCGTGGGAAAGTAACGGCCAACTGGCCGCCTATGCGATTGAAGGCAAAGGTGTCGATCTTGGTGGTTATATCCACGAATGGGGCGGCTCTGTCTCGAAACTCATGGCTTTGTTCAGCTTTATCCGGGCGCAAAAAAACCAGCCTTATACAATCATCTGCCCTCGTCATGCGACAAACTTGATTCAGCAACTGCAACAAAAACCTGTGACGATGAATCAAGGATTTTTGGGCATGATCAAACTTGTGAATTTCGATCAATTGTCCGCCAAAATAAAACGCGCCTTTCGCGCCGAAGGTGTCGCGGACATCGTTTTGGAAAAACATCCCGAACATTTTGTCTTCGGCATTGGTCAGGATCTTTATACTATTAAAAATGAAACAGACATGGTTCGTCTTCTTTTCGGCCCGGTGGACTATGGTGCTCTAGGTATTTTCAAAAATGAAACCGTCGAAAAGTTTCAAAAGGTACTACCACTAAACCTATGGATTTGGGGTTGGGATTCAATATGATTTCTTGGAAAAACGCACTCCTGACACTGCTGCTTCTGAGCAGTGTCGTCTCCTGTATTAAAGAACCGATCGAAGAAACTGAAGCTCCGGCCAGTCTAGCAGAGGTTCAGGACTCTTTGGCGACCGCCTGGGGCCAGGCCGATCCCTTGACGATGGAAAAGAATGACTTTCTTTTTCAAGAGACCGAGCAGACTTTAGAGACCAATCCGCAACCATTTTATGTTCTGCAAGAAGCTATCACCATCACCAATAAAGAAGAAAAAGCGGATGAGTGGCTGTATACCTACGCTTACCAAAGCAAAGCTTATAAAGGTGATCAAGAAGGTGCGGAATCCACGCGCGAAGATCATCGTAGCGTGGCGAAATCCGATGCCTCGCTGGCGAATGCGCAAAGAGTAATGAGCTACCAACCGTCATTAAAAACGATGGCTGACGACAACCAAATGGTTTTGGGGTTTGAACGCCTGTATGGCTTGGCGTATGCCTGTGAAAAATCCGCCGCTTTGGACAAATACTGCAAAGAAGAATTAAAGGTCGATAGCTGCGAAATCACCTGCTCGAATTTGAAACTGGAAGAAGAGATGCGTCCCGTCCCTGATTTGATCAAGGCACAACCCAACTGTGGCGGTTTTGCAAACTGCGCTATCAAATCTAAAAAAGTCAGTTTCAATTGGACAATCGCATTGAAGCGCGGCGAAAGCGTCGAAAAACAAAAGGTCAATTACTGGGTCACGTTAAGTCCCGACATGCCCTTCTTTTCACGAATGCAAGAGTACTGCTATCGCCAGCTTTTCCCACTTCAAAGCCAAAAAGTTTTGGTGACAACTTGTACAAAATTAAAAAACTTTAAAAGAGGAACGCCTTAAGGCACACAGTCCTAATCAACCTCGATTCATTGCCAAGAGTTCCAAATGACAGTACTCTAAAGCCTCCTTTACAGGAGGTTTTTTATATGAAAAAGATCGCCGTAGTTCTTTCCGGATGCGGATATCTCGATGGCAGCGAAATCACTGAAGCTGTCAGTTTACTTATCGCTTTAAACCAAGCTGGCGCTGAAGTCTTTTGTTTTGCTCCCGATATCGAAATCCCGGCGACGGATCATCTGGCAGGAAAACCTTCCGGCGAAACACGTCGACTTCTTAACGAAGCCGCCCGTATTGCCAGAGGAAATGTGCAAAGCCTGGATAAACTTCAATCCAAAGACTTCGACGCGCTAGCCTTTCCCGGAGGATATGGTGCCGCCAAGAATCTGTGCAACTGGGCCGAAAAAGGCGCCAAGTGCGAGGTCAATCCTGACGTCAAACGTGTGATCACAGAATTTCACGCTGCCAGCAAACCTATTGGTGCTATCTGCATTGCCCCGGTGTTATTGGCGCGCGTCTTGGGCGATAAAAAGATCACCATCACGATCGGCGATGATCAAGAAACAGCTGCGGAAATTCAAAAGACCGGAGCTCTTCACGAAGAATGTCCTGTTGATGATTACATCACAGATCGCGAAGGAAAAATCGTCACAACCCCGGCCTACATGTACGATCAAGCAAAACCGAATGAAGTCTTTAAAGGCATCTTTGGGCTTGCGCATGAACTCGTCGAGTGGGCTTAAAACAGAATTGGATGCTAATATGAAGAAAACAGTCGCACTTATTTTTGGCGGAAAATCAGCGGAGCACGAAGTCTCTCTTCGTTCAGCGAAGAACGTGGCGGATGCTCTTGATAAAGATAAGTTCACTCCGATTCTGGTAGGCTTAAGCAAAGAAGGCAGTTGGTATCGTTTTCCCAACATGTCGTTATTTGCCCAGACAACAAAAATTGTCGATTCAGCTCTTCCCGTTGACGCGGAACCTGTTGCCTTGATTTCTTTCCAGGGAAAACCCGTCCTTTATTCTTTAAAAGACCATTCGAAAACTGCCATTGATGTGGCCTTCCCAATTATGCATGGAACCATGGGCGAAGACGGTACAATTCAAGGTCTTTTTAAAATGGTACAAGTTCCCTTTGTCGGCTGCGGCGTCTGGTCATCTGCGGCGGGCATGGACAAAGAAGTGATGAAGCGCTTGTTCGTGGCCGCGCAAATTCCGAATGCGCGATATATGTTGCTGACTCCCTACCAAAAGAACGATTACAACGAAATTGTCACCCGACTTGGAAGTCCTTTCTTTATCAAACCTGCGAATGCGGGTTCTTCCGTCGGCGTTCATAAAATCAAATCCGCCGCCGACTTTGATACAAAATTAAAAGATGCCTTTCAGTTCGATACCAAAGTGCTGGCTGAAGAGTTCATTCAAGGCCGCGAGATTGAATGCTCCGTGATGGGCCACAATCATGCGCCGGAGGCTTCTTTACCTGGCGAAATTATTCCGCAGCACGAATTTTATTCTTATGAAGCCAAGTACATTGATGACAATGGCGCTCTTTTAAAAATTCCTGCTGAGATTTCCAGTAACACCTTAAGTCAATTACAGACACTTGCGAAGAAGACCTATCAAGCGATGGGTTGCGATGGTCTGACTCGCGTTGATTTCTTCTTGAAATCCAATGGGGAATTGTTTGTGAATGAAATCAACACGATTCCGGGTTTTACGAAAATTTCGATGTATCCGAAAATGTGGGAAGCCACAGGCGTTTCTTACAAAGATTTGATTACAAAACTGATTCATTTCGGTCTTGAAAAACACGAATCCGAACAAAAACTGAAAACATCTTATCTAGATTAAGTCGCTGCAATTTTTCTGACCAAAAGACCTTCACTTTGAGGGTCTTTTGACCTAACGTCTTGCCGCTAAAAAAGTCTTTTTTTGTTTACTCCGCCAAGAAAATTCCGATAAGTACGCCATGGGACTGAGACGCTTTTGGCAATACATGTCGGTATCGAACAAACTTTACGCTGTCATCGGCGTCATGGCTTTGTTGATCGCTTTAGAACTTTTCTCTTTATATTTTGCGATGAACACCCTTTCTTCTGTGCGCAGCTTTGTGACAGGCGAAAGCCTTTGGTCAAAAGCGCAGAAGGACGCGGTCATCAGCCTGCATAAATATGCCCGGACCCGCGACGCCAAATTCTATCTAGCGTTCCGAGAGAATTTGCAGATTCCTCTGGGTGACAGCAAAGCCCGTCGCGCTTTGGAACAAGAGCCTCCCGATTTGCAAGGGGCCTTCGACGGCTTTTCTCAAGGTAAAATTCATACCGATGATATTCCAGGAGTCATCAACTTGATGAACTTCCGCAGCTTTCATTACGTCAAGGAAGCAGTTCGCATCTGGCGGGAAGGCGATGATCTGACAAACGAGTTGATCGCCTATGGCGAAAACCTTCACGAGCTTATTCAAAAGAACGCTCCCCCACAGCAGGTCATTCAGACACTGAATACGATAGATGAACTGAACGATCGATTGACTGTCCTTGAAGGCAACTTTTCCTATACATTAGGTGAAGGTTCACGCTGGCTGGAAGAGGTTTTATTGATCACCCTGATCCTTGCCGTCCTGATTGTTGAAGGAACGGGCTTGGCACTGACTATTACCTTCAGCCGCAACCTTTCAAAAGGCCTGAAAGAAATCAACTCGGCCGCCAAAAAGATCGGGGAAGGTCAGTTTAATGTGGAGGTTCCTGTCCGTTCCAGGGACGAACTGGGACAGCTTGCCGAATCTCTTAATAAGATGGCATTCGATTTACGCAGCAGTATCGGCGAAAGACGCCAGGCCGAGCAGGCCAGTCAGTTGAAAAGTCTTTTTCTGGCGAATATGAGTCATGAAATCAGAACTCCCTTAGCCGCTATCATCGGGTTTTCTGAGTTACTTAAAGACACGAATCTTTCCGAAACCGAAAGACACCAATATCTCGATGTCATTCAACGAACCGGAGAAAATCTGACTCGTATCATCAACGATATTTTAGATCTTTCGAAGGTGGAAGCCGGGCATCTTGAAATTGAAAGAAGTTCTTTCTCTCTTTCACACCTTCTGGATGACATTCACGTTCTGATGGTGGCTAGGGCCCATGGCAAGCCTTTACATATTGAATTCAACCGTCGCGGAATCGTGCCCGACACAGTTACGACGGATCCCCTTCGTCTTCGTCAGGTCCTGACGAACATTTTGGGGAATGCGATCAAGTTCACGGATCAGGGCTACGTTCGCATGACCTATGAAGTCTCAGGAAATAGTTTGGTTTTTACAATTAAAGATACCGGTGTGGGAATCTCGGGTGAAAAACGCTCTTTATTATTCCAACCCTTCAGCCAAGTTGATAACTCTATTTCAAGAAAATACGAAGGCACGGGTTTGGGACTTGTTTTGTCCCGTCGCCTGGCCGAGATGATGGGAGGCACCGTCAACTTGGAAGAAAGCCAGGTCGGCAAAGGCAGTACCTTTATTATCCGCATTGCCTTAGAGCCCTCGGCTCCGTCCCAGAAAGGCTTCCAGCTTCCAAAAAAAGACTTTATCAACAATAAACAACTGTCGGAAACTTCCATTTTGTTAGTGGACGATGTTGAAGACAACCGTCTATTGATTCAAAGAATGCTCAGTAAGCGTGGCGCGAAACTCACCTTGGCCACCAATGGCGAAGAAGGACTTCATAAGGCTTTGAACGAAAACTACGATATTATTCTGATGGACATCCAGATGCCGATTATGGATGGCTATACGGCCACTAAAAAATTGCGCCAGGCAGGATATAAAAAACCGATCATCGCACTCACGGCTCACGCTATGAAAGATGATCGGGAAAGATGTCTGGAGGCAGGCTGCACGGACTATTTGACCAAGCCCGTGCATGTGGAAGCATTAGTTCAGACGATTTTAAGTCATTCATTCATCGAAGAAATTTAGTTTAAAAACAGTGGCTGCCTTTGGCGTCAATGGAGCAAAACGCTTCCTGAACTCCGTCCAATCCTTGTGGGCCCCGATCGCCCTGCGGCCCCCGAGGACCTTGATGCCCCGCCCCTTCTCGTGGATTTTTGCGATACGAATGCCCGCCATCGCCGCCTTCTCCACCAAGTCCGCCTGGACCGCCATCACCTCCCGGGCCGACGATTCTATAAATTTGCGGTTGGAATACATCGTTAGCCTTCACTTCAAGGGACAGTGTTCCCGTATTTCCCCCACTCCCGCCTTGCCCTCCTGGATAGCCCTTCAAGCCGGGATTCCCGGGTCCCGAGTAACAAAACTCTTCTTTGCGAAGCGATAAGCATTTGATTTTATCCGCATCCACACCCCTGGTTCCTTTCAAAGCGGTATCGGGATCAGGACCGGCAAGTCCAAGGCCTCCTTTTTCTCCACGAAGAGTGATAGTCATAAAACCGCTGGCATTTTTTGCAGCGATATAGATATGTCCTCCATGACGTCCATTGTGCCCTTGCGGAGCCACTGCTTGTTCAGGAAAAGTCGCCACTTGTCCATTGTCAGAAACCAACTCATCCAACTGCAAAGTCAACTTGTGGCCCATCGTAAATAATCGTCCACTTGAAGTGAAAGTCAGCTTTCTAAAGCGAAACGAGTACGCTTCACTCTGGCGCGAAAGCTCCTCCGCTCTTCCCTGATTCTGCAATTCGTCGGCACTCAGGAATTGGCCTTGATAAAGATAAAGGTCTTCGGCAATCGTCAGATCTTCGTATTCGGGGACAGCCACGGCTTCCTGGATTTCAGGAGCAGCCCCTGGCTCTTTATCCTTGACCTCAACGCAACCCCATAGAGGAACAAGCAGCACGACCAACAGCACTTTAAAAATTTTATGTTTCATCTTTGTATCTCCTTCCGCCATTCGCTCTTCAAGAATGAATGCAGAAAGAAACGGGTCTTAGCGCAGCATTTCAGCCGAAGTCCGGACGTTGGCCTGTGAACAGCTTTTGCAGTGATTGAGATTTGCTCCAGGATGGAGCCTTTGCCCGTACGTAAGCGAAGAACTCGAAGGACGAGACAACATGGAATACAGCAAGATCAATTATTTTGAAAAAACAGACACTCCGAAACATCGTGAGTTTATAATTTCCCAAAACAATTGCATACTTTGCGGTACCGTTCTGGAACTAAAACACATCGCCGATCGTGCCACGGATGAAATCAAGGAAGAAGCCTTCTGCCCGCATTGCGAAGTGAAAACTCGCAACAAAACCCATGTTTTAAACTGAGGGGTTTGTCAATTTTCTAACACCTGATTTCGTCAAGAGTCTGACGAAATCAGAGGCCCGCCAATTTTTTTACATCCGAATAAAACGACCCGTTCCATGACATGTCGAGATTACCAAAGCTCGACTGCTTATGTCCAAAGACCACCGGCGCCTCGCCAGGTGTCCAGGAGTTAAGCCACACATGGGCGGCGTCCAAGGATGACGCCACCTTCAACGCTTTTTCTGTCGGCCCCCAGATCACCGCCGAGTGGGCGAGATAAGAGGTATTCGCCCATTTTTGTATCTCGTGCTGATACTTCACAGGGGTCACCAAGAGAAGAGGCCCATGCAATTCATCTTGCTGAAGAAGACTGCAATGAGGCAGATCGAGCATCACTGTCGGCCTATAAAAATAGCCCGCTTCTTCCGCCGGTCCTCCCACAAAAATTTTTCCGTGTTCGCCAACACCACTTTGAATCTTTTGATCAATGTTGCGCACTGAGGCTTCCGAAATCAAAGGTGTCCAGGTCTCACTTCCCCGCGGATCTTTTAGGGGTCTGAGAGTCGTTAGATAGTCTTTCAAGGCAGTTAGAAATTCAGGAGCTAAAGACTCGAGCACAAACAACTGGGACACATTCCAGCACATCTGCCCCTGTCCCATAAGGAACGGACGCAGAATTTCTGGAAGAAGACTTTTGAAATCTGTTTCCGCCAACACGGCAGAAGGATTCTTGGCACCGCCACTCAATTGAAGCTTTTTAAACTGAGGCAATGCGACTTTTGCAATCGCTTCGATTGTTGAAGTTTTTCCCGCCGCCGTCACAGCGCGAATGCTGGGATGACCTGCAATCACTTGCGCCACTTCAGCACTTCCCTGCAAGATGTTTACAACACCGGCTGGGATCCGAGATTTCTGTAAACACTCGCCCAGAATCTTCGCTGTGATCGGAGACTGTTCCGATACTTTAACGACAACCACATTTCCTGCAGCCAATGCCGGAGCCATTCTTTCCACGATCAAACGCAATGAACAACACCAGGATGTGATGATGCCGACGATCCCAGAAGGTTGATAGCGTATCTGGGAGTCTTGAGCAGGGCGCACATCTTCGGCAATATCACGCAAGACTCGCACGGCGACTTCGACACTGTTTTTTAAAACGAAAGAGTGCGGAAGCCCCTGATGAAGCGCTTCTTCATAAGCAATTTGATCCGCGTCGTTCTGCAAAGCTTGCGCGAGGGAATTTAATAAATCCGCTCGTTGTTCCGTCGTCGTGTCTTTAAAACCCAGAGCCGCCTTCTTTGCGACCTGCAACGCCTTGACGACGTCCATGGCGTCCGATGATGACACCGAAGCTAAAAGCTGACCAGTAAAGGGATTGAATTTAGAAAATGTGGATTTACTTTCAGCAGGGACGAACTCCCCGCCGATAAAGTTCGAAAGTTCCAAAGATGAATCCTAGTATAAGTTTTGGTTTCGATACTGCATCAGATGATGCGCTAACATATCTGATTTAAGTATCTCATCCGCCACACCTAGTTCAATGGCTTTTTGAGGAGCATAAGGGAATTGAGCTTCCTCAGGGTGCTGCACCACAGTGGCACCACCTTTTTTTTGCACTTCGGTAAGACCTTCGACGCCATCTCCACCGAAACCTCCCAATAAAACCGCATAGACGCCTTTGTTATAAGCTGCCGCCGCAGATTGGAAAAGAACATTGGCCGAAGGTAGTTGGGAAGCAACGGGCGCACCTTTTTGAATATTAAGCACCGGGCCACTGACTCCGGTTTGAAGTTTTCCATGATGTTCAGCAGGAATGAAATACACATGTCCCATTCGTAAAAATTCTCCGTCCTTAGCCAGAACGGGAGTGACTTTGGAACCTTGTTTCAACTTGCTGATAAAAGCAGTGGCAAAGTTAGCGACAGTACTGCACGCCACCACAACAGGCGGTGTATCCGCTGCCAGATTCTTAACGAATTTCTCAACGGCGTCGGCACTGCCGGCATTTCCACCCAAAACCACCACTTTCAACTCCGCCGATCTGCGCACGGACATTTTCATGGGTGTCGTCGCCTTGGTATCGATCACCGGCGGCAGGTCCTTCAAGCGTTTTAGCACATTCACTGAAGCTGCAGCCCGCACTTTATCAACCAACATCGCCGCCAAGTCCTTCAAAACCGCGGGATCAAATTGTGAAGGTTTGTGCACAAACTCCACCGCGCCTAATTCTAAAGATTTGAGTGCGGCTTCTCCTGTACTGGCTAAAGAGGACACCATCACTACCGGAATTGGATGATGCTTCATGAGCTTTTCTAAAAACATCACACCCGACATCTTGGGCATTTCAATATCCAAGGTCACAACGTCCGGCTTTTTGCTTAAAATCATTTCGCGAGCCTGGTAGGGATCTGCGGCAGAACCGACGACTTCCAAACCACTTTTCGTGAAAATATTCGTAAACAGAGTCCGCACCGTGGCCGAGTCATCAACAACAAGAACTTTCACATTTCTCGCTACAGACAAGGGTTTGAAGCCCGACACATCCACAGGTTTATCCACAGATCCCGTATCGCGGGGTGAATTGTGAATCACTTCGAACGTGGAAGTATTCATCTTGATTGTGCGAGCTGATTCGCCCGCAACATTTCTTTCAACAATCGGAATATTGAATTCGCGCAGCAATTGTTCCGCTATTTCAATATTGCGTTTCCCAATGCCATCACCAAGCTGAGAGACGCTAATAACATTGCCACCCCCATAGATCTTAGCCTGCATTTTACCGCGGTTAGCCCCCAAGCGAACGCATTCCTCGATAAGCTGAGGAATGGCGAAACTGGCATAACGGCTGTTACGACTTTCTTCAGGCAATCCTTCCGGCAACAGATAGTGATTGAGGCCGCCAATTTTCGTCGACGGATCGTAAATAGCCACAGCTACACAAGAGCCCAACAATGTTGAGATCACGGTTTCTTCTTTAAAGGCCGCCAATTTTCCAGGGAACAAATAATGGGTATTCATCATGCCACCAGTTTTTCAAGATCCAGAATCATGATGCTCTTCGTGCCTTTAATAAAAAATTGTGAAACAAAGGCCGTCTGAATTACAGAGGAATGGCTTTCCACATTCTGCAGTTCAGATTCTTTCAAGCTCATCAAGTCATCGGTTTCAGTCACCTGCAAGGAAAAGCGAACGCCCTGATGTTCGCAGATAACATAAAAAGTGTTTTTAATATCCGTTTGTTTAAATCCGTGATCCTGGAAGCTGATGACTGGCACCGCTTCGCCACGGAAAGGGATCACCCCCATCAAACCTTCTTTTCTATCCGGTAGGGGAAAAAGAGGAATTTGACTGCTGATCTCAACCACATTCAAAAGAGGAATCGCGAATTCATGCCTGCCCCATTTGCAGTGAAGCAGTTGCACTTCCTGTCGTAGTTCCACTTCAAGAGCAAAACGCACCAGATAGTCCGAAGAATCAGACTTTTCCTGCGACAAAGCTTCGGCATAAGCTTTCAAAGTTTTTAGGGCACGAATCAGTTCACGGGGTTCCTTGAAGTTTTGCGTACGCTCTTCAAATTGTTCTAACCACTGGGAAAAGTATTGGAACTCGTTGGTTTTTGCATCCACCGCCCAGGCCCGGGCTTGTTCCGCAACTTCACCACGAATGCGTCGTAAGGTCGAATCGTCGGTTAAGTCAATGAACTTGTCAGTCTCTTTGCAGACACTGTCCAAGAAGTAAGCTTTCAGTTCGGCCGTAAAATCATCACTAAAAAAATCACTCATGCGGCCTCCTTCATGCTTTCAAGCTGGAATAAAAGCTGAATCATTCTTTCCGGATCGACAATGTAGGTCACTTTTTCGTCAGCCAGAATCGATACGCCTTTGAAACCTTTTTGTTCGCCGACAATTCTGCCAAAGCCTTTTACCACAAGATCCGTTTGCGCTTCGATACGATCTACCAAAAGAGCAAAGACCGCGTCTTTCAGCCGAATAAATACAGCTGAAGAAGATCGAACTGTTTCTTCGCTGGCACTGACCTGATGATGTAAAACTTCTGAATAGTTTAAAAGAGGCACAGTCAGTCCACTAAATTGACAGAATCTAAGGCGATCCACCGTGGTCATTTGTAGTTCCCGACACGAACTGATATGTGCCACTGAGGTCAAAGGCACGGCCAAACGATAGTCGCCCCAGGCACATAATAAAGCGCTTTCCACCATGATGTGCTGAGGCACCGGAATTTCCAGGCGAAAGGCGGCCCCCTGTCCCGGTTGATTGTCGATGTGAATTTTTCCCTGGTACTTTTCGACAATGGCCAGAACAATGTCCATGCCGACCCCCCGTCCGGAGATGGTGGTGACTTTGTCCTTCGTAGAAAATCCAGCATTGAAAATAAATTTATAAATCTGCTCATCACTCAACTGTGAAACTTCAGATTCAGAAACAAGACCGTTTTTTAAAGCGCGTTGAAGAATGCGCTCTTTATCCAGACCTTTTCCGTCATCTTTAAATGACAGGTGAATCGTATTGCTCTTTTCAGAAATATCCAGAATCAAATTGCCTATAGGGGATTTCCCCTGGAGGGCACGCTCGAATTGATCTTCGATACCATGATCGATCGAGTTTCGCGCAATATGCACCAAGGCTTCATAAAGATCCTGGCCCAATCCTTTATCGATCATCAAATCACTGCCCAGCATCTCCAGTTGAACGTTTTTATTCAGTTCGGTAGAGGCCTGACGAACCAGCAACTGCAGAGCTTTAAAGCTGTCCGCTGCTTTTTCTTTACGCACACTTTGGACCTGATTTTGAAACTGATCGCTGATCTTGTTAAGATTCTGAGAGAAATCAGATTGGCGTCTTTCGAACAGGTCTGGTTGCAAACGGAAGTTCACCGTCTGATTCATCATGTGGAAGAAATTTTTAAGAACCAGAAGCTCACCCGACAGACGCAAAAACTCATTCAACTGATTGAGTGAAAGCCAAACACCTTGCTCTTCCGAACTCAACGTCGCGACCGGGCGAGATTTGTTATTTTTGGAGTTAGCAGAACCCACTTCACTGGCCAGATCAAAACTGCCATAACTGGCAATAAGTTCGATAGCCTCGCTCAGTTCCTCGGGATAGAGTTCGCTTTTATTTCGCAGACTTTGCGCCAGAACTTTCATGATGCGAGAACTCTTAAGGAATAGATCGATACACTCTTTGGTCACCGTGTGATGGTCGCGCTTGATGCGGGTTAAAAGAGCTTCGAATTCATGCGCCAGTGAACCCAGCAACTGTCCACCAGGAACGGCGCCGACACTGCCTTTGATTGTATGGACTTTTCTGAAAAGAACATTGATCTGGTCTAAGTCCGAAGGGTTGTCTTCAAGCTTCAGAATTTGATTGTCGAGTTCTTCTAAAATCTCTTTGGATTCTTCAAAGAAAACGCGAGAGACTTCTTCAACTTGCGCGAAGTCGATCAGAACAACAGTGTCGTCCTGTCCTGGAAATCCGTTAGCATTATTTTCGTCAGACATTGGTTGAAGTTCCCACTTTCGCAGCTGTGAAGTCTTACGAATTTATCGGAATATTCAGTATTTAAGTTAGGATTCCCAGGAAGATTTTTGAAACTGTTACCCAGAAAACATAATGAAGGAAAGCTCGGAAAAAGAAAGAGCGACTCTTACGAGTCGCTCAGGTTTAAGAATTCTTGCGAATCCTAGGCGAAGATCCTGGGGTTTCTAAGAAACCGCCACCTCCGCCTTGGTTATGTCACATATATTAACCATAAGCACCACCTCCTTACCAGCCCCAATAGAAGCTTGATATCGATGGTACACTACACAGATCGAAAACTTCCACTATGTACTGGTCCAGTTTTACGGAACCAGTCATTATGAAACATTTTTTAAAGTGAACGAATGAACTGAATCAAAGCGGAGCGATCCGCTTTGGGAAGATGGATGAATTTGTTTTTGGAATACTCGCCTTCCCCACCATGCCACAGAATTGCTTCCTCAATGGTTCGTGCCCGTCCATCATGCAAAAATCCCGCACGGGGGTTGATGGTTTGTGTATGGCCAAGCCCCCATAAAGGACGTGTCTTCCACTGCCGTCCATTAGCATCGAAGTCCTGACGTCCGTCGGCCAACCCTTCACCCATATCGTGCAAAAGCATATCCGTGAAGGGATAGATTTTTTGGTTGCTGAAAGCTGCAATTTTATGAGGTCCCGTCACAAAGCTCGGCTGATGACAGCTGGTACAACTGACTTGATGAAAAATCTGCGCGCCCCGAACCACCTCGGCTTCGGTCACATTTCTGCGAGACGGCACCGCCAAAGTTTGAGAGTAAAAAACCAAATCATTCGCCACCTGATCGCTGGCCTCCAAAGGCGATGGCACCTTCGGATTTTGCACAAAGGATTCAAATAGCGCCGTACCGAAGATGCTTTCCATGGGAAAAGCATAATTGGTCACACCGATATCGCCCCGTAAAGCACCTAACGATTGGTGAAAGACAGAAGGTGTATTGTTTTTCAATCCAAAACGTCCCATCGAAACAGGACGAGCTTCTTGCTGCATGGATTTTTCAATATCGAACACCCAGTTCACGGTTCCTTTCACGCCTTCTGCAGAAAGATCCCGGGCCGCCAAAGCCAGGATATCGGATTCACGGATTGCTTCCAAAAGTCCCAAGCCGATCATAGGAGTACCCATGCGCGGACTGGTTTTGACATCTTTTTCGTACAGACGACTTTTCACTTCGCCGGTCACAGAGTCGAAATATTCATCGTAGGCATCGGTGATTTTAAAAACCGGCTTACGCAGTTGTACCGAAGTTCCATCGGGATAAGTAAATACACTTTTATCATACTTCATCCAAACCTGGGCTTGTCCCACGCCAGGCAGATCTTTACGAACCCCCATAGAGCCTAGATGAAAAAGTTGATCAGAAAAACCGGGCACCGGCACGGGGGCTCCCCAATGAGTCTCGGCTGTCTTAGGACGTTGGCTGCCATCTTCGATACTAATCCGCAAAAAAACTGATTCATTTTGACGAAGCTGAACCCATTCTTGTCCGGGCATAAGGACCGGCAAAGCGCCGCGACCATCCTTAGAGTGGCAGGCATTACAGCTTGTATTATTGAAGACCGGCCCAAGACCGTGATCAAAACGACCGGCGTCGTCGGAAAAATTTCGTTCAAAAAGAGCATCGCCGGTCAGATGACGTGCGATTTCTTCTTCAGTGAGATTCGCTGCAGGATTGCGAAAAGCCCGGATGGATTCTCCTCTTATCATGATTGTCGTATCACCACCGGATTTTATTGCATGAACATAATCCATATCGATTCCGGAAGCCGCATGAGCCATGCCTCCGACGATGATATTAAAAGCAGAAAGAACAATCCAGGCTTTCATGAGAATCTCCATTACATATCAAGTGTTGGCAGAACTTCGTTTTCCATTGTCGCGTGCAGAGCATTCAACGCATCGATTGCTTTTTGCGCGCGCGCGCGACCTTCATGAGTAAAGATCGCTTGACCGAAATCACCGCCGCCAGTTGGGCGAATCGCCTGAATCAACTGCATGCAATTCAAGATTTCATTTTCAACACGATTTGCCAGACCTGCATCCACTCTTTCTACCAGCGCCTTAATACCAGGGCCTTTAGAGCTTCTGTAGTGACCTGTGTAAATGCTGTAAACGGAACGGATGTTATTCGTGAAATCATTCAATGAATTCCAGGAAAACGGAGACTCTACCAATGCCATGTTCGCCGAGTTGATATCTGCACCCATCGGATCCGACATTTTGCCGTTCGCGACTTCGTCCAGAATACCCATCATACCTTGAACAAACTCTTCCATCACCGCACGGTCGGAAGAATAGAAGGGATTGTCAAATCCCGGCTGACTGATCACTGTTACATAGCCAGGAGCTGATGGATTTTCGGGATCATAGTTCTTTGTCCATGCGCTAGCCAGATAAGCCGCGTGCTCAGTCAACAAAGCCGATGTCGCTTTTAAGTATTCGAACTGTTTCGCCGTCAATGCGCCTACCGGCTTCGTATTGGCAGATTTACCATCACCGAATAAAAGATATTCAATAGTATGGAAGCCTTGAAGGTTGGTTCCCAGTGCACGGACAAAATCAGTAGTGATCGTGCGGTTGGATTTCAAAACAGAATCAAGATCCAGGATATTCAAAGGCCAAGTATCTAACAAAGGATCAATACCTAAAGAGTCCACGGGCCCGAACAAGAAAGCTTCTGAACTTTCCCAGGGCACACGTGTCGCACGCCAAGCCTCTTGGGCCGTTGCTAGATTTGCCTCGGTAGGGTTTGCTGCCAAAGCATTCACAGCCACATTCAACTTTGCGGCCTGTGAAGCCAGATCATTATAGGTCGCAAGAATCACATTATAAGAAACGTGATTGATGATTTCCTGATTCGTCGCCGCTTGCGCCATCGCACCAACGAAGGTCAAAGCTGCTGCCATGAGTTTCAAAGCTTTCATGAGCTTGTCTCCTTATTTGTTAAAACTGTCTATATCAAATCCAAATGCAATGTTTGCTTGATAAGTCTCGGGCAGACCGTCAAGCTCGGTCACTTCCGTTGCGTACTGCGCTTTTAAGAAGGCGCCCGTGTCAAAAAACCACATCAAACCACCCGAATTGCGAGTGACTTCGTAGCGTGGGTTTTTATTGATATTGCCTTCGACCTCGTCAAAGGTGTTTACATGTTCCCACTTCAGGAAAGGTGTCAGTCGAATCGAAGCAAAATCATAATAAACTTGCAGCGATTCCAAACGCGCCTTGTGTCCCAAAGGAGCAAAAGATTTCGGTTTAGCCAAACCACCTAAAGTCGCATTCGCCGCAGAAACCAGATTGGAGTTTTCCAAAGTACCTTGAATCATTTCACCGCTGAAACCGAAGCCTCCGATTTTATAACCACCCATCAAAGTCCACAGAGTCACTTCCGCGTCCTCTTTAAGTTTGTCGACTTTATAGCGATTTCCCGTTGTGTTTCCCGCATAGTAAGAAAGAGCAAAACCTTTTCCTTTGGCGACACTGCCCCACTCAAGACTGGCTAAGGTGGCCAAATCGTCAGCGTTGTTCGTTTCAAAGTGACGTTGGTAACCGCCCCCAATCCAGTTGTAGGTGCGGAAGAACTCAGAGTTCAACCCGCTGACAATTCCAAGACGTGCTGTGAAATCAGAAAATTTCTGTTCGACTTGTACGCCCATCTCAGTCCAGTTCAAAGGAATCATACGAGCTTCAAGGTCAGAAGCCAGAATGGATGCGTACATATGAGGCTTTGTTTGTACGGAGCCCAAGGCGATAAACAGAGGGAACTTACCCACGCGTAAAGCAGTGTCGGTCTTTTTCCAGGTTTTTTTATAATAAAGCTCAGGCAGGACGACTTCACCGCCCTTTTCGATTTCTTGTTCGAACTCGCCGAACTCTTCAAAAGGGTCAAATTCGATCACTGTCCCGACGCCCCCGTGTTCGATTTCAATTTCGAATTCGATTTTGGAACTTTCTGAAAGAATGTACTCTCCTTCAAAAGCGATTTCTGCCAGGTCCATTTCACGACGAGTGATCGGCGTCAGATTTTGCACAGTTTTAAAAGTCTCGCGCTGTCCAAATACCATGTAGCCATAAGATTTGAACTCGAACTTAGGATAAGTCTTTTCATCAGAAGCTTTTGCTATTGACGTAGAAACCGCAGCCTCGTGCTCTTCGTCGTCCTCGTCCTCAGTTAACGCCTGTGTCGTCACAGATGAAGTGGCGGGAGCTTGAATCTCGGCCGTCGGAGTTGCGGTTGTGGCGGTCGCTGCCCCGGTTGAGTCTTGGGCGTTTGCGATACTAGAAAATACAAAAATTGATAGTAACAAGCGTTTCATGAATACTGCTTCTCCGTGAGGATCCGGTTTTAGAGAAGCAGCATGTAAAGGTCAAAAGAGCGACCCAATTTTGTTTCCAAGTGAGAACGACCTGATATCCAACTGAAAACTTAATGATAAGATCCACCGGAGATGGTGGAACGCCCTGAATTTATTACTTAAATAGGAACTTAAAGCGTGGAACTTTCTCGCCACCAACCTCGACGATCTCTGACCACATGACGGCGGGACGACACCACAATCGGCCGAGTGGATTGTCATAAAGAGCTTCGTACAATACGACATCCTCCAAACTTTCGCTGTGTTTGCCGACCCCAATCACGCGATACTGTTTTCCTTTATAGTGCTGGTAAATGGCGCCGGGAATAATATCTTGGTATTTATTCTGTTCTGTCATCGCTTTACTTCATTTCGTCAAGATGGGTGATAATGGCCGCTTGAATCTGCTTCATCTCTTCGTCGGAACGACGTTTCGCACGTTTAAAGTCTAAATCCGGAATCGACCAAGCTGGAATTAAATGCAAGTGATAGTGAGGCACCTCAAAACCGGCTACCATCTGACCGACGCGAGGGGCTCCTGATGCCTTCAAAATAGCCTTGCCAATTTTTTGCGAAACCTGATGTAGATGAGAATAGGTTTCCGCCGGAACTTCGGTCCAATGATTGATTTCCTCTTTGCAAATCACCAACGTATGACCCAAGTTCACCTGATCCAGCGCCAAGAAAGAAAGAATTTGGTCGTCTTCGTAAATCTTGTAGGAAGGAAGCTCACCTTGAATAATTTTAGTAAAAATTGAGGGCATATCGAATCTCCTGTCAGCGACGTTCTGTACTGAGACATTAGACCAGACTTCCACGATTCTTCAACATTTGCCGTAGAGAATAAGTCATGAGTTCACTCTATTGACATGGTAGGCTATCAATATGACAACGATATTTCTTTTAGAAGACGATCCTATTCTTGGAAAAGCAATCCAACTGCAACTGGAACTTCAAGCTTACAAAGTGGAATGGGCACAAAATCTGGGCGAGGCCAAAAAAAGAACGGCCATGACTTCGCCACCAGACCTCTTCATTCTCGATGTCAACCTGCCGGACGGCAACGGCTACGATTTTTGTCAATGGTTGCGGGCAGAAAAACTCCATACCCCTGTGATCTTTTTAACCGCCCGAACTGACGAAGAAAGTGTTGTGCGGGGTTTTGAGGAAGGTGCCAACGACTACGTCCGAAAGCCTTTTAGCCAAAAGGAGCTCAGCGTCCGCATCCGCAATCAACTTTCTGATACCAAAGCGAAATTAGATCTTGTTCGCTTCAACGGAGTAACCTTGATCAAAAATCAGCAAGTGCTCAAATATGGAGATTCTTTGATCAGTCTGAATCGTCGTGAATTCGAAATTCTTACGACATTCTTTGAACAACCTGAAACGATCGTCACGCGAGAGCAACTCATTGGTCGCCTGGCCTCGGGTGATGAAATTTATGATCGCACCGTCGACTCACACATCAGTCACATTCGCTCAAAGCTGACTCAAAATGGCGTCAAAGGTGTCAAAATTAATTCGGTCTATGGACAGGGATACCGGCTTGAGAAAGCTGTATGATAACTAAGCCCCTTTTTCGTAAGAACTTTTTTATTTTTGTTTCGATCATTTTAGTCTTCGTGATGGTGGCTTTCGCCAGTTCATGGATTCTGACAAGCTTCGAACGCGACCGGATGTTTTTGCGGCCAGCAGGAATGAACCGGGCTCTTCTGGATGCCTATGATAAAGATCCATTTAAAGCTCTTCCCCGACTGAACGACTTCGCTCAAAAAAATGACCTTGAGCCACACGACTTAATTAATGCCGACGGTATAAGTTTAACAACAGGCAAAAGAGTTCTTCCTGTCCCCTTAAGTTCCCAACAAAGGCGAGACCTGCACAAAGACCTTTCGGTTTCTTTAGGACCTTCAGAAGCGCGACGCATGCCTGGGCCTCCTCCTGACTTTGTCTCTGTGACAAATAAAGAAGGTGTATTTTTATATACCAAAATGGGCCACCCCCAAGACAAACCGCCCATGGGACCAATAGTCACTTTGATCGTGCTGGTGGCTTGTATTATTTTATCCATCGGCATCGCTCTTCTCTATCAATTTTCAAAATATCAAGAACGTTCGATCGAGGCGCTGCAAGTTTTGAATTCCCTCAGGGAAGGAAACCTTTCCGCCCGTCTGCCTGCACGCAAATTTGATGAATTGGCCCAATTAACCGATGCCTTCAATCAAATGGCGGGAGATTTAGAAAACATGGTCGAGCAATTGCGGAAAGCGGATCGTAGCCGTCGCGAGTTACTGCAGGATTTGGCTCACGATTTAAGAACGCCGCTGACCTCGTTGCGTTCCTTTCTTGAAACCTTACAGACCGCCAATCACCAGCTTTCAGAGGATAAAAGACAAGAGGTTCTATCGCTGAGTTTTTCAGAGGTGGAATACTTTGGAAAGTTAGTTGAGGATCTGCTTTTTTTGGCACAAATCACCGAACCAAGATATTCAATGAGTGCCGAAGTAGTGAATCTTGATGCCCGTGTGCGCGACCAAATAACGATTTTTAAACAGCGCTATCCAAGTCATCAATTTGAACTTCACAAGTCCGGCGAAAATTTTGAAATAAAAGGTTCTTCTCGTCTATTGGACCGGCTGCTGCGAAATGCATTTGAAAATTCCGCCTCTTTTGCTAAGTCCAAAGTAACAATCGAGTTGATCCAGCACGGCGCGGTTCTTCGCCTGAATCTTCTGGATGACGGGCCAGGATTCAGCAAAGAAGGTCTGGCGGCATTCGGTCACAAAAAATCCAGTCGCACGGTGATCTCGGGGGCCGACGAAAGCCAACGTATTTCCGTCGGTATTGGTTCTGTCATCATGAAAGAAATCGCCCAACTGCACGAGGGTGAACTTTCTGCGGAAAACCAGATGGCAGATCACCGCATTCTAGGCGCAAAAGTCTCATTTTCATTCGCCAGGTCCTAGCTCCACATTCGCTCCACACTTCTTCGTTAACCTAAGATCACGAACAAGGTGGTCTTATGCTTGGCAAGTTAATTTTCGTACTTTTGACTTTTCTCCCGACGACGTTATGGGCGCAATCCATGTGGGGTACGGGCATGTGGGGAGGTATGCAAGGCTGCTCCTACCAAACTCGCGCAGGCAATGGTGCCACCAACCAGGACGATGCCACCAAAGAAATTCAGACCGCCATCGCGGAAGCGCAACAACAACTGAAAACAAAAAAGTCCGAGAAGAAAAAGCTGGATCGAGAGTCTGAAAGACATAAAGCTGATATCGAGAAAACCGTTTCCGACGACTATGCTCAGTTCGTTTTTGAACATATTGAAAACTCACGACAGTGTTATGAATACAAAGGTTTACAGGACGAAAGCGAAATCTCAGCCCAGGGACAACAAGGGGCGGAGGTCCTTCCAGGAACAGCCATGACGCCGGTTCACGGGTTCACGATTTCCGAGTGGAAACAGTATTGTGATCCTGGAAAGGCGGGCTCTGTCAGTGCGTCGATATGCTCCAACCCACGTTTCAAATCCAGTGAAGGTGGTCGCGCTGACGCCAATTCATGTAAAAAAGGTTTGAATGACTACAGAAAGTCTTACGCCAAATCACAAAAACTTCAGCGAGAGATCGAAAATTTAGAAGCCACACTCGAACGTTCGAAAGAAGATTTGAAAGACGCCAAACAAAATGCCCTGGAAGAACAGCGCGAACGTATGACCGCGCAAACCGAGGGCGGCATTTGTGTCGAATGCATGCAACAAGGCAATGGGGGCTATCAATATCAAAAACCGCAAACAGATTGGGCCAATGTCATTGCCAATGTTGGAACCGGATTGTTGGCAACGTACGCGGGATACCAAAGCAATAAAATGGTTGCGGAATACAATTCCAACATCGGCTGGCCAACACAAAGTTATCCAAGTTGGAGCTATGGTTTTCCCTATCTTGCCGCGGGAATTTATGGAGCTTTGGGGGGCGGTACAGGCCAAGGTACTTTCGGTTGCGGCAGCGGTATCGGTGGGACCGGAAACATGAATGGTCCGATGGGAATGATGGGTGCTTACGGCACCGGAAGTTTGTACGGGTCGATGGGAATGAGCGGGGCCTTTGGTTACCCCACAGGCATGATGGGCAACACCATGGGCGGAGGAATTTTCAACGGCGGCATGGGCCCCTGGGGCATGGCCGGCTACGGCATGGGCGGCGGCTACGGCAACATGATGGGTATGGGCAACATGATGGGTATGGGCAACATGATGGGCATGGGCAACATGATGGGTATGGGAAACATGATGGGTATGGGAAACATGATGGGTATGGGCTCAATGATGGGTCTTGGTGGAATACTGGGAATGGGTGGAATGACCGGCTATGGAAATATGATGAGTGGTTACCCGATGAGCGGAATGATGGGAATGGGTAATATGACGGGCTATGGCAACATGATGGGCATGGGCTCAATGATGGGGTATGACTCAACGTCGATGCAATATCAGCAGCAAATGATGCAACTGCAGATGCAACAATATCAGATGCAGATGCAATACCAGCAACAATACCAATCCCAAGCCATGCAAAAATATCAGGCCGTTTCGTCTTTGCAGCAGGAAATGTACAATCTCATGTACCGCATTCAGCAAATTCAATATGGCGGATATGGAACCAGCTATCTGGGATCAACTAGTTCCATTGGCATCACATCCTTGGGGACAACTGGCTCGGTCCTGACTCCTCTTCCTGGAAGTGTGATCGGTACCACAGGAACAACATCAACCCTCATTCCGTCCAGCCGATAAAAAGTTTCGATCAAAAAGCTCCGCGCTGAAGAAGCCGAGCTCCTTGACGGTAAGTATCTTCAGAGAATCGGATCACACCATCTGAGTTCATACTTGAAGTTTGAAACACAAGATAGACCGGGATGGGTTTCTGCAAATTGACCCTGGTGTCGTTTTCCATGACCTCGCCGGGTTTTGCCATCGCCGACTCGATAGCGCCACGATTCCAGTTAGTCCCTTTTAAAAGATATTCGGCCAGCTCTACAGGTTGTTCCAGACGAATGCAGCCGGAGCTCAATTGCCGTTGTCCATCAGCGAAAAGCTCCCGCTGATTGGTGTCGTGCAAATAAATCGCATAGGGATTCGTCATCATAAACTTCAAAACCCCCAGAGCATTTCCCAAATGAGGTCGCTGACGAATATAAAACAAGTTGTCCGAGTTAGGATCGAGCGAGTTCCAATCCACCGTCGAAGGGTCCACCCGTTTTGTGAAGGTGCTATTCCAAAGTTCATAGTTATGGCTGTCAAAATATTCGGTGATTTGCGAAGGGCTTAAGCCTTTTAAATCCTCCATCTTGTCTTCGCGGAAGATCGTGGGCGGAACCACCCAATAGGGGTTGATCACAATGTACACGATTTTGTCCTTCATCGTTGGCGACGGGCGTGCGGTGCGGCCGTTGATGGTGCGAAAGTTCATACTTGTGCCCGACTGCTTGTCGATAAGATTGAACTGAGTCATCGCCAAGTTCACATAAATATAACGATCTTCAAAGGTTTGCGGAAACCAACGCAGCTTTTCCATGTCTAGACGAATTTGGCGAGCCCGTTCCACACAACCCGTATTAAGATATTTGTAAGTGCTTCCCGTTGCCGTGATCGAGCCATCGGGAACAACTTTATTGAGCCATTGAATATCATTGATAGCGGTCATCATCTGCGTATCGAAAGTCTGATCCACACTGGTCACTTTGTAACCCAACAAGCGCAGACGCTCTTTCCAGGCGGGAATAGCCGGATCACTGCCACCTAATTCCACCTTTTTAGACGGTGGTGGTAAACTTCCCCAAAGGCCGTTGTTACAATAAGAAGTGATTCGACGAAGAGCTTCTTTGAGCGCAATGTAAGGAGCCGATTGAGAAGAAAAGCTCATCAATAAAGGCTGAGAGCGCAAACCGTGCGTGTACATCAAGACGCGCAGCTGTTTGTCGCTGACGAAGGACTTTTTTGTCATTTTCACGTCAGAACCCATCGTACCCGGGTCGACAACGCCGCCATTCATGTCTTCCAGAAGCAGCAGAAAATTTTCATTGGCTTGCCGTTTCAGATTAGCATCCCAGTAGCCACCGGCTTTCCAGGCTTGCTCCATCCCGGTCGTCCAATAGCGATTCGGATTTAAACCCTCATTGCCAACATTGAGCATCGTGTTTCGCATGTCGCCTAAATCGAGCTCATCAATAACGTTCAGGTAGTCGGCACGCGCGGCCTGCGTAAATTGGGCTTTTGCCTGCGTCCCCATCAATAGCAACGTGTGAAGAAAAGCGATTAGAATCAATTTCATAGCCTCCCCCTCAGGTTCCATCATTTAGCTAAATTCTGTTCCGATTTGAGGTTTTTGGGCAGCTTTGAGTGGGCTAGGGACGCATATATTTCGAAAAAAAAATAGTCTGCAGAAGTACAAAAAAAAGAGGAGACAAATGTCTCCTCTTTGCGAATGAAAATTTAAAGTTCAATAAATTATCTTTGCGCTGCAGGAACCCATTTAAGGCCTTCTTTTCCGGCCCATTTACCACGAGGACGATAGATGCGGTTGTTTGCGTATTGTTCAAACGCATGAGCGCACCAACCAGAAATACGAGATGCCGCAAAGATCGGTGTGAACAGATCTGTCGGAATACCCATAGAGAAGTAAACAGTCGCTGAATAGAAGTCCACATTCGGCATCAAACCTTTTTCTTTGTACATAGTGTCGTCAATCAATGTCGACATTTCGTACATGTGGTGAATGCCAGCCGCTTTGGTCAATTTGTCAGACATGCCACGCAAGATACGCGCACGAGGGTCCCCATTTTTATAAACGCGGTGACCGATACCCATCACTTTTTCTTTGGCTTGCAAAGCGTCTTTTACAAATTGTTGCGCCTTATCCATGGTGCCGATTTTCTGAAGCATCAAGATCACTTGTTCGTTGGCACCACCGTGCAGAGGTCCCTTCAACGCCCCGATCGCAGAAACAATCGCAGAATGAAGATCTGACAAAGAAGACGCCGTTACGCGAGTTGCAAATGCAGAGCAATTCAACTCGTGGTCGGCATGAAGGATCAAACAAGTGTCCATCACCTTCACGTGCTCAGCATTAGGCTCTTTACCACCACCAAGCATGTACATCATGTTCCAAGCGATAGACTTATCCGCCTTGGGTTGAACCGGCTCTTGCCCTTTGCGAATAGCATCAAAAGCGCAAAGCAAAGTTCCCATTTTTGCAGTCAAACGAACCGATTTACGAAGATTCGCTTCTGGAGAGTTGTCATTGGCATCTGCATCCCAGTGAGCCATCAATGAAACCGCTGTGCGCAACCAACCCATAGGATGAACATTGGTTGGGATCGCTTTTAGAACTTTAATAAACTCGGGGCTCAATGCCATTTCTTTGTGAAGTGTTGCAGAAAAAGTCTCAAGCTCTTTCGCATTAGGCATTTTATCATTCCAAAGAAGGTAAGTTACTTCCTCAAAAGTTGAATTTTCCGCCAGATCGTCAATTGTGTAACCACGGAAATTAAGAGAATCACCGACGATAAAAGATACTTTCGTCGTACAAGCGACAACGCCTTCCAAACCCTTATCTAAGGCGCCTTCGTAGATATTTACTTCAGCCATTGTAGTTTCCTTTCTGACTTTTCACTTAAACATTGTACTCATAACAAGAAATTCAACAACAAGTCACGGACTTACACATCCAAAGTCTCATAAACTCTTTGTTGAAAACGATTTGGGCCCCGACGAAGAACCATCAAAATGGAGTTATCATTCCATAAAATGACAGCCCCAGAGAAGAGCCTTTTTCATAAAAACCATCGCAGATCAGGGATCTTATGTCTTCGCGAGTTTGATGACCTTGTCTTTCACTTCCGTGACGATCAAAGTTTGGTCGCGGATAGGATCGGTTTTGCCGGTATATTTTTCGTTCGAGAACAAAATCTCATTACGCAGTTCGTGCACGCCTTGTTTGGGGGCTCGACCAATAGCCTCTGCCAAACCATGCCCGCCCCAATTCACGCCCAAAGAGTTTTGCGAATTTTTTAGACCTTCGGTAGCGATCACCACGCGATCTCGCGGATTCAGCTGCACAGTCCGACTTTGAGGCTCTGTGTTAAAATCTTTAGCCAGACTGGGCCCGGTCGGCAATAGCTCAACTAAGCTATCCTGGCCATAGACCTGCAAGAATCCGTCTATAATCCCTACGGAACAGTATTGCATCTCGTAGTTGCGGCGATCTACGACACCATAAAAGACGCTGGCCTTATCCTCATTCAAGATGTGCGGCACGATCTCTTTGGCCAAAAGAGCAACGACTTTATGCGCCTCCAGCCCGCGACGGGCTTCCATTTGCGACGAGATTTTGATGATCACAGAAAGCAATAAGGAAGACAGCGAATAACCACTGGCGCTAGAAATCAGAATACCAAACTTGAGTTTGTCTTCGTGCTCGAAAATATCGAAGTAGTCACCGCCCGAGCGGGTGCCGGGAAGAAATTTGGTACTGAACTCGAAGCCCTGCACATTGGGCAGGTCGGTCGGAGAAAGAAACTTTTGTAAAGTCTGGGCCAACTTCAGTTCCTGACTGATCTGCGTGATGAGCTTTTCCAGAGCCGTGTTGGCCTTCGAAAGCTCCAGACGATAACGATGAAGCTCGCCATCTTTCACTGCGAGTTCATGCTCTAGTTCGGAAATACGCTCTTTATAATCAGTCTCGTTAGCCATGAAAAATATTGTAAGGAGGACATCCTGAGGTGTCACCCATATCAGTTTTCACGGCCTTTGGTCGAGTTAAAGAATGAGTCGGGCCAACTGTTGTTCTTCATCCTTCAGGCGACTTTGCAGGTGTTCCGGCACTTGTCCTTCCTTAAGACTTCCCAATCCTTGCAGGTGGTAGCGGATTTCACTGAGTCGTTTTTGCACTTTTTCTTTCGCCCAGGACATGGCGGCGGCTGACAAATACTCGCGCTCGCTCCACATCGGAGAAAAATAACGGGCCTCTTGAAGTTCGCCCACTTTCACCCGACTGCCGAAATGACCCCAAAGCATTTGCGCCAAAAACTGACACACAAGAACCAATAAAAAAAGCCCCATCAGTTGCAGGCTTCTATCCTGGAAGGATGCCAAGTCACCGGAAAAATCAAAGTAGAAAAGATTGCGCGCTTCTCCGGCCAGCCAGAAGCCGATAAGCACCCCAAAAATGGAGACAAGCGAAAGTTGCTTACCAATACGCTGACAATCCTGATTGAGTGAACGAGTGTGCCACCAAAATAGAATCATCCGCCCGATTCTTTCTCCGACGATCATCCCTAGCACACCATTGAAAGACACCGTGCTGGTCAAGAGCAGGCTTAACCCCAACACGAAAGACCAAAACTCAACCTTCACGACCAGAGTCAAAAGCACGCTGGCGATCAGCAAAGTGAACACGGCAGGAAAGCGCCCGTCCGCCAGAAAGAACGCCAGATCACTTTGTCCCAAAAGAGACTGCAACACGGTGGAATTTTTGATCATGCTTTCCCCGCCAATCAAAAAGATTCCAATGTTAAAAGCAAATTGAAGAAGAGTTTTGGTTCTGGCGCTAGAACCAAAAACAAACAACCCTAAGACACAGAAGCCTAAAATGAAGTAACCGCTAAAACCTAAAAAAAGAATTCCTAAAAGCGCGACCCACCACACCCCTAAAGTGCTCATGCTCATGATCAAGGCCGCAGGTGCCAATCCCAGAATCCGCAAATTGTACAAAGCCATTCCGGTGTAAAGAGAGCGCTGCGGGGACGCTTCAAAAATCACGACGTCAGCGCATCTTATGAACATTTTGACCAGACCGGTTTCCACCCCAAGATTCAAAACTTTTTTATGCAGCGAAAAGAAAAGTGTCGACAGTTGCTTCTGTGATTCTGCCATTCCGTACATCACCAGAAAAAAACTACCCAACCACATAAGTATCATAGCGGACCACCTTTCCTTCATAGGCGTGACGGACGCCTGGCAGTAACTGTTCAGCGTGCAATGGGCGCTTCACCACAACTCTCTGCACTGGCCAGGTCAAAGCTTCCTTAAGAACCTCTGCCGCATCCTCATCGTGTCCGACCAGATCGCGAAACACGACCATCTCTTGTTTGGGCAAAGCCGACTTCTTTTTATGCGGATACATCGGATCAAAATAAATGCTGTCGATGTCGAGCTGCCCTTTTTTTTCCTTAAGAAAATTCAGACTGTCAGAATAATAAAGCTGGTACGTTCGCAGTGACTCTTTCTGAGTTTTTTCGAACGCCTCTTGCAAAAGGGCATAAAGAACAGGGGATCGTTCCACACCAGTCACTTGAAAGCCCAACTGAGTTAAAAACACACTGTCGACGGCAAGCCCCACTGACAGATCTAAGATTTTATGGCAGCCCTTGGCAATACCTAAAGCTTTGGCGATAAGTTCATTCTTTCCGCGATGTCCTTTGCGTTCATAGTCGAGATGATTTTTATCAAAATCAATTTCAAGCAAACGACGCTCCTGATCGCGCACATAAACGCGCTCATTTTCAATGAACAGGTGAAAAAAGAATTCTTCGGGGTTCGGGGGATTTATCGGACAATTTAAAAAAGTGGCCCAGCGCGAGGCTTTTTCCGTGGCCGCTTCTGACGATATAATACAGAGGCGTGACGCCTTTAAGCTCCCAGATACCACAGACATTCAAAAACCCACAAGCCTATGGTGACAAGGAAAAGTCTAAAACCCGCTTTAAAGACTGACCGAAGCTCACTCCCGACAGGACTGGAAATATTTTTTAACCGATAGATAAAACTAACTGAAAGTAAAAGCAAAACCAGGGAAAGATAGAACCCCCAATAAAAGCCGCCGTAACTCATATGAAAAAGAAAGTTGAAGCCTAAAAAAAGAAACCACCAAATCGCCAATAGGCGACGGCTTTTATCAAAGCCCAGCCAGTTCACAGTATTGGTAAATCCAGCTTGGGCACTGGCAAAAATGTTCATGAAATTTTTAAGCTGAACTACGAAGAGAACCAACCAACCCCACACACAGCCTAGCCACACACTTTCCCAGTCAAAACCCGCCCCCATGGCCAACTGATAGCCGACCGTTAACAAGGGACCCAACATCAGGAACAGAGCAAATTCTCCACCAATCTGATATTTGAAAGAGTTTTGTTTTTTAAACTGCGCCCACAATCCCACGACCAGACTAAGGAAAATCACTCCGGCCACTTCCGGGAAAGCAAAGATGATGGGAAGCGCGCACAGAATCGCAAGGGTCAATAAAACTGTCGAATAGCTTTTAACCTGAGCGGCCGTGACCCATCCGTTTTGAATCGAGCGACTGCCACTTCTTTCCAGAACGCGGTCCACACCCTTCATGTGATCCATATAATCATTGCGCAAGTTCACCGCGATGAAAGCCAGAATCACCCCGACGGTAGCGATAATTGTGGTGATGGGGTCTACGACAGTGCGAAATACAATGTTTTTTGTAAGCACCAAAAACAACGGCGCTAAAATCAACAGAAAACTGCGAGCCTTGAAAGTCTGCAATAGCACGATCAACCAGGAAGGCTTCTGAATACTCGCAAGAGGAAGAACACGAAAAGTCACTGTTTCAGAGGCAGAATTCACGTTAAGTGTCTGTACCGGCAAAGCTCTTTGTTCTTTAGAGAATGTGCCTAACAAGTACGATTCAAATTCCGGAGAATTTTTTGAAAGCGTGATCAGTTCACTCACGAAGGCTTCCTTCTCCAATAAAGAATTTCCGTCAAAGGTCGAAGTTGCTCGATCAAGCCTTCTTCCCCGGGCTGCAAAAAGGTCTTCAAACGCTCAAGGTGATGATTGTACATCTGGATAAGACCTTTGTTCATTTCATCGAAAGCCAAAAGTTTTTGATCGAATTGAGCTTTGCCGCCGATGCTGGCGTAGAACTCTTCCAGATTTTTACTTTTCACCAATGTGTCGATCTCTTGACGAGAACGCCCTTGCGATACGAACGCGCCGAAGGAATTTAGATATCCGGATTTAAGATCGCCCAAAATGGCTTTGCCTTCATCATTGCGAATATCATAATCCAATAAGTCATCGCTGCGCTGGAAGAGTTGACCTAACAAGGTTCCCATTTCCTCAAGGACGCGATGCAATTCCACGTCGTATCTTTCCTGCGCGATGAAGGGCGCACGGATACACCATTTAAACAAACTGGCCGTCTTTAAATTGTGAATGCGATCCAATTGCTCAAGAGTGACAAAGAAGTCGCCCACCACAGAGTCTTGAAGCCACTCCCCTTCTAAAAGATCAGAAATGACTTCGGCTGTGTATTGCACAAGCTGGATATTGCCATGACCGGAAAGGTTGACCATCACGCGCGCCAAAAGATAGTCGCCCGCCAAAACAGCGTACTCGGGAGTGTACTTCAGCCACGCAGCCGTTTTGCCACGACGAAGATGCGAGCGATCGATAAGGTCATCATGAAGCAAAGAGGCGTTATGAATAAACTCGATTGTCTGTGCCAAAAGAAGTTCCGCTTTGGCATCCAAAGACAGGTTAGAACTCATCATGCGAATGAGTTTTGCGCGGAACCCTTTTCCGCCAGCGAAGAGATCCTCGTAAAGCTTATTCAGCTTCGGCAAATAAGCCGGAAAATCCTTTGGATCATAGACTTTAAGATCAATGACACTTCGCTGCAATTTGAACTCCTAAAGGTGGGTCGTAAGCCGATAACTTGGCGATTTATCTGCTTGCTGTCAAGGGCTCTCCGGCCTTAAAGTTCGAGACATTATGAATAAAATCTTTCACACCAAAAAGACCCTGACCTTCAAGGAAGCCGATCCTGCTGGAATCATGTTTTTCGGGAATATTTTCGGCTTTGCGCATGACGCATTCGAAGAGTTTATCCAGGCTGCGGGTTATACCTATCAAGGGTGGTTCGGACAGCGCGACCTGATTATTCCCATCCGCCATACTGAATCTGACTTTTTATCTCCTTTTTTTCCTGGGCAAACCTACGACATCGCTGTCACGGTCGCGAGTTTTGGTGAAACCTCTTTTAAAATGAAGTATGTTTTCTCTCAAAACGGCAAAAAGAATGCCGTGGTTCAAATGGTGCATTCTGTGGTCGATGGCAAGACGAAACAGAAAGCGCCTCTGACTGTGGAAATGAAATCTCGTCTTGAGCCCTATCTGGAAGCTGTGAAAGGTTAAAACGATGGAAGAGTTTAAATTTACAGGCGATGAGTGGTGGCGCAAGGGCGTGCGTTTTGAATGCACAGGCTCGGGCAAGTGCTGCACGTCACACGGTGAATACGGCTACGTTTTTTTAAGCCTTGAGGATCGCAAACGCTTTGCTAAACATTTCGATATGCGGGTCAGCGAGTTTACGAAAAAATACTGTGCCCGCAGTGGCGGTATCTGGCACTTGAAAGAAGATCCCAAGAACCCGGACTGCATGTTTCTTAAGGGAAAAAGCTGCGGTGCCTATGAAGCACGTCCCACTCAATGCCGTACTTGGCCTTTTTGGCCTGAAGTCATGAATGCCAAAGCCTGGGCCAAGGATGTCAAAGCTTTCTGTCCTGGCGTCGGCCGTGGCGAGCTGGTTTCTGGTGACCGCATCGAAGCGCAACTGCGTGAGCAAATAAAAAGTGAGAAAGGGTGGGGAAAATAACCCACTCTTTTTTTCCAACCGTTTCATCCTGATTCACTTTTTTTACAAGAAAGTTAGTTCTTCGAAGAATCTCATTCTGAAGCTTTAGGATACCCCGTCCTTTGTCGAAGAGATACTCATGAAGAACGTAACCTCTAAATATGCCTGTGTTTTATTCCTTTCTGCGATCTTGTTAACAAGTTGCAAAAGTCCCGAATTAGAAGTGGCGTCACTAGGAAAAAAACTTCCCGCCCCTTCTTTGAAGGGATCGAGTCCGTTTGATCAGGACTTCGATGTCCAAAACTATGTGCGCATTCAAGGAAGTTGTGACACTCGCGTTGGCAACGTCTTACTTAGCTTCGACAAAACAGCATGGCATCAACCGCCCTCGATTCCCGATACAACAGGAACATCCTTGACCGGAATTACCAACGATCGGGATTGTTCGGATGGATCTTTCGATCTTTATTTGACTAAAAATGATCTTGAAAATATTTGGGGCATTACGGCCGGAAGCAGTGGAACCGACGTCGACTACATTTATATAAAAGGTGAAACGGCCATCGGCGACACCGCCATTCTCGTTTTACAAGACCCCAAACAAGGCGGAGGCTCTGCCGCCACCGTGAATATCGAGAAAACCTGGCCGGCTGGATATGCAGGCTCGGGACAGTGCGATTATCTGCGGGTGTACCTGACCAACTCACAAGGATATCGAACTTCCCATTCGGCAGCCGTCACTTTTTCAGTGCAAAAAACTTATCAATCTGTGGCGGCTCCCATCGCCGCCTATGCGACTTATCAGGATTGTGAAAATGATGTCGCTGGAACCGCCGGGCAAACGTCTTTCAGTATTCCCGCAGGTCAAGATGGCATCGACATCATCTATCGCTTTCCCACCACCGCGAAGTCTGGAAACATGAGTTTCAAAGTCATCAATACTTCGGCACTCACACCAAGCTCCACTCCTTATTCTGTGGTCATGCGCGACTCAAGCTCGGCAAACACGCGCTGGATTTCCCTGGAAGATCATCGCTATCAAATCTATAAAGACCTCTGTTATCCGATTAAGATGCGTGCCAACAATTATGATCGATCTGCCGTGTCTTCAAACTCAGGTGGGGTGATCAATTTAGCCAGCTCCGATTCGAAGGCAAAATTCTATACCGATGCTTCCTGTTCTTCGGAAGCAACGACGATGAACCTGGTAGACTCAGGTGAATTTACGGCCTATTTGAAATACCAATCTGCATCGGAAACGGACTCTTATAAATCGTTCAACATCTCAATTTCGACCGGCACCGGCAGTGCGTATACTTACGACTTTGCTCCGTACAACATGAAGGTGGATCTCACCAATAAAACAACTATCACCAAGACCGATATCTGGGGACCTCGCGATGTGAATCGATACTCCTGTCAGTCTTTTCAAGTGGTGGTCATGAATGAAAACGGGACTCGTCTACCCGCAAGCAGCAACACGATTATAAGCCTTGCGACTTTGGAGGCTTCGGTAGGTACATTTTACGCACATTCGGGATGTTACGCCGGGTATGAGGCCACGCAGGCGACGATCCCTTCTGGGGCCGATTCGACGATCGTCTACTTTAAAGCCACCGCAAGCGACGGCACCTATCATTTCAAACTGAGCGGCTTGGCATCGAACAGTACAGAATTAAGAGTGAAGACGATCGCCAATCGCATCACTCTGCAACCACAAAGCGATCTATGGGATTTGGCCGTAGCACCCAGTTGCGTTCCGGTTCTTGTTACACGCAAGGATGAAACTTCCAATCCGGTATCTTCGGCAGCAAGCCTGACCATTCCTATTGACGTGAACTTTGGTGATGGCGTCAACAATCGTCTTTATGCGGATGCCGCATGCTCGATCTTAAGTTCACCGTCCGTCATAATTCCGGCAGGCAGTGACTCTGGCATTTTCTATATTTCCAAACAGACCATCCCGGGCGGAACGTCGTTGACTCTCAGTGTAGCAATGCCAGGCTTCTACTACACCAACCTCACCGGCTACTTTAGTCCTTAATTTTCTTTCGTAAAATATTAAGCAATTCTTCACGGTCCTCCTCTGGGTGGACCGTGAAAGTTTCCGTTTGACCATCGACGCTGGCGTACGTCAGCGCTTGAAGCTCATCGATGCAGACATCCAAGCAACTGGATGTCACGATCCGTATTTTGGAAAGCTCGCCGCTTTCTTTGAAAGACTTCTTCAAAAATGTTTTTAAGTTTTCTCCGGCATTGCCTTCTTCGCGCAAATTTTTAGAACTGATAGCTTTGTGACATTTCGTACATACTAGCACGATGCCTTTGGACCACGGATTGTCTTCTTTTTTAATCATAATGAATTCCTTAATTGCGCCCACAAAATCTTGCCTAAATCGCTGCGCGGGATTTCTTTCGCATAATGGATCTTACGCGGTTTTTCGAATGGAAGCACTTTTTCAGAGAAGATTTTCACTATGTTTTCAGTTTCTTCCTGGGAAAGCAGACTGACAATATGAATTTCACTGCCTAATCTTTCAGATGGCATATCCAGCAATGTCATTTTTAAAGGAAAATCCGGACTTACCGACAGCGCACAATTTTCGAGTATAGACCGCAAGTGTGCGACATTAGTCCCCTCGCCGCCGATTTTTATATAGTCCTTACTGCGGCCCTGAATATGCAAAGCCCCTTGAATAACTTCACCCCGATCCTCCGTGGTGAACCACCCATCAACTTTAGGGTCCCACCAGCGAGCTTGTTGCGCGGAGTTTTGCGCATAGCAAGTGAACAACGATGTTGCCTGCACCTGTAAGAATCCATCTTCATTTTTCCGTGCCTGGGCATGGGAAAGAAGAACCATCTCAGGAAAGTCAGATTCTGTAAGGGACTGCAAACGAGCCGTCGCAATTTGGGAGGCCGTCTCGGTCATTCCATAACTGGGTAGGACGGGCCACCCCAAAGCGCGGGCTTTTTTAAAAAGCTCCACTTCAAAGGCCCCCCCACCAACGACGATCGCGCGTATCAACGGCGGTGCCGGCAAAGAGCGAGCCACCAAATCATAAACTTGAGTGGGAACCAAAGCCGAAAGTGTGCAGCGTTCTTGAAAAAGGATCTTATAAAAATGATCCGTGTCCCAACGACCGTCTTTTAAAGCCGAAACAACCCGTGCGCCCGCAAGTTCGGCACGCACTTCGATGCCCAACCCGCCAACATGGAAATGAGGCAAAACCTGAGTCCACACGTCGTTTGATGTGCTTTGCAAATGCTGATTCACGGCTTCCGCAGAACTAAGAAGAGCTTTTTTGGAAAGCGCGACCAGCTTCGTTCGCGCCGCCGACTCTGCCGTCGAACCGGATGTCGCTAACCACACATGTCCTTGAAGCTGTTTTTCTTTTTGCACATTTTCCGCTAAAGCGTAAAGAGCCTCGTAATCTTCGCGCGGTAGACGAGGGTTCAGAAGAATTTCATTCGCCGTGGAAAAGAGATCTAATTTCTCTTGAGCTGATGCCACGGCAGTTCCTTTAGAAGTTTGTCAAAACCCACACCATGCCCTTTGATTCTCAAAAGATACGGTCCCTGCGTATTTATTTCGGCTGAAAACGAATCCATGTTGTAATGACGATGAGTTAAACAACCCGCTTCCAGGATCATCTCGCCATGCTTTTTTTTGAGTTCCATGGCAACGGCCGCGGCATGTGCCACACCGACCGCATGATCCATATAGCTTGTCACTGTCGCTTTTAGATTCCACTGCCGACAACGCTCAATGGCCTTATCCACGTCCATTTTTGCCGGTTTAATAACGATGACATCAAAGGGGGCCGTCCGCAAAATCTGCCAGGGGACTTTGTCATACTGATTGTCGATCGCTATTTTCACAAGCTTCTTGGCTTCGTTCCAGGAAGTCACGTCGAACGGAAAGGGATCTTCGACGTACTCAATAGATGGCTTTACCGTCGTAGGAAGGCTGCGCATGAATCGTTCAAAGATCTGCCAGGTTGCGACCGCATTAAAATCTAGACGAATTTTCAGCCCAGCGGCCGCCACATGAGTCAGCACATCCGCTTCCTCTTGCAGATTCCTTCCGACTTTTATTTTCAAAGACGTGTATCCGTCCCTTTTGAGCTCGTCTAAAAAACCGGGCTTAAGAGAATTAAAGTTTGTAAGAAGAAAATTATTTTTAAGCTTCTCTGTCCCATCAAAAAGACTTTTCTTTTCATGCCGAGCCAAAGCATCCCGGCGAGCCAACCAAAAACTTTGCTCAATTTGTGGCGACATGCGTCCGCGGCGCAGTTCTGACATCTGCTCTTCCAGGCTCAAGTCACCCAATTCAGGCCAAGGATGCAGATCCGCGTAGCCCTTCATTCCATCATCCCATTCGATCTTTAGCAAAACCCCTTCGCGGGGTGATGCCCCCGCCACGGCATTAAGTGCCTGCACGGGTTTCAAAGAATAAGGGCTGTATGAAATTTGAATCAAAATGCAAATCCTATCGCCAGAAGAAGACCGAATACCAAATGCAAACCCGCTGCTTGCCCCAAGAAACGATTATATGCGGGACTGGGCTGGGTAGAGAAAACATTTTTTGTGATCTTGATCGCCAAAGGAACGGCGAAGAGCGAAAGCACGGCCGGAATTTTATATCCTTCAAACCACCAATAAAGATTGAGTACGAAAGGGAGAAAGCACAAAGTCGCAATTTCATAGCGAGAAAACTTCACCCCGAAACGAACGGCCAAAGTTTTTTTATTCACCAGGGCGTCGCCACTATGGTCACGAAGATTGTTGATGGCAATTAGGACCGTCGCATGAAGGCCAATCTGCAGCCCCAAAACAAAAGCTTCTTGCAGCCACTCGCCGGTATTTAAAAATACGATCCCCGTCACCGCCAAAAGGCCGAAGAAGAGAATCACAAACAGGTCCCCCAGGCCAAGATAGGCCAAAGGAAAAGGACCCGCCGTATAGGAATAACCCATTAAAACGGAGGCGACGCCAATCGCGACAATCACCCAGCCGCCTTTCATCACCAACGGAATTCCACACAGCACCGCCAAAAGAAAACACAAAGAACCCAAGGCCATCACCTGACCCGCCGTCAAAATTCCCGCCTGAGTGATGCGCTGAGGTCCGATGCGTTTTTCCGTATCCGCACCTTTTTTGAAATCAACGGCATCGTTCACGAGGTTGGTGCCGATTTGAATAAGGAAAGAGGCTGCCAAGGCGTAGAATAAAACCCAGCCATCCCAGGAAAGTCCAATGGCGCGAACCAAAGCGGTTCCGGCCAAACAAGGAACCAAGGCCGCCGTCAGAGTTTTTGGTCGAAACGCCAGAAGAATACTTTTGAGTTGAATTGCAGAAGAAGCCATATTTTGCATTGCACCATTGTGAGTTGGAACGCTTATGTAGCAGGGCCTTAGCCATTTATAAGCGCTCTGAATTTCAATCCTTTTCTATCAGAACTTTTTCTGATGACCAACGCAAATTCTAAGTGCAAAAAGAAACCGTCGGAGGTCTTTCCATGAATCTTTTTGCCATTCTGTCTTTTATTGCGGGAGCTCTTATTGCCGGGCTTATCGTCTATTTCAAATTGAAAGCTCAAGCGACCTCTGAAAAAGCCCAATTGCTGGCCGATGTGCAAGCTTTGCAAATGAAAAACGACCTTCTTTCACAAAGCCTTTCGGAACAGAAATCGTTGATGATCGAAGCCCGCAAACAGCAAGAAGCTTTGGCCGAAAGAATGAATACCCAGTTTGAAGTTGTTGCTCAGAAAATCTTCGAAGAAAAGTCGGCGAAGTTCACCGATCAAAATCACAAGAATATTGCTTCTGTTTTGGAACCCCTGAAAGAGCGTATCAAAGACTTCGAAAAGAAAGTGGAAGAAACTTATTCGACGGAGCGTTCGGAACGCGGCATGCTTCGCGGTGAGCTGACAAAATTGATGGAACTGAACAAAGTCATGTCGGCAGAAACACAGAATCTGACCAAAGCTTTAAAAGGCGAAGTGAAAACGCAGGGAAACTGGGGCGAACTGATTCTGGAAAATATTTTGGAACGTTCGGGCCTACGTAAAGGCGAAGAGTACATCATACAAGGCACGGACTTGGATTTGCGTGGTGAGGACGGCCAGATTCTTCGCCCCGATGTGATCGTCAGTCTGCCCGACGAAAAACATTTGATTGTCGACTCGAAAATGACATTGATCGCCTATGAGCAATATTCTTCTGCGGAAACTCCGGAAGATCTGGAACGCGCTGGAAAACTTCATGTCGAGTCTTTGAAAAAACATATCGATGGTCTGTCGGAGAAAAAGTATCACGCCGCCGACAAACTGATTTCACCGGACTTCGTGATTTTGTTTATGCCTTTAGAGCCAGCCTTCGCCTTGGCGTTTAAGCTGAAGCCAGAACTTTTCCAATATGCCTGGGAAAGAAATGTGGCTATCGTAAGTCCAACGACATTGCTAGCAACCCTCAGAACCGTGGCTGCTTTGTGGAAACAGGATCGTCAGGAAAAAAATGCGCTTGAAATCGCTAAGCGCGGCGGTCTTCTATACGAAAAGTTCGCAGGTCTTTTAAAGGATCTTCAAAACTTAGGCGAAAAACTGTCTGCCGCCCAAAAAGCGCATGAGGATGTTATTAAGAAAGTTTCTGAAGGCCGCGGTAATTTGATTGATCAGGTCGAGGACCTTAAACGCTTGGGCGCAAAGACTGAAAAATCTTTGCCTCAACTAGAGAATGCTTAAGGGACAGAAGCATTTGACAGCCCAGGGGCCACGATCAAAAGTCGCTTTCCATTTTTTAAAAATAAAAAAGGCTTGGTCTCCCAAGCCTTTTTTTATTCTTCATTTCGAACAGGGTTTATAAGCCCACTTCTTTCACGACATTCAATTTCGTCGCAACATCAATACCCGAAGACTGGTTCTTGATCGCTACCGCAGGATTTTGCACCACGCGCTGCTGAAGTTTAGTAAAGATAGGCTCTCGGATTGCCAAGTTATTATCTTGAAGAACGCATTGACGAGCTGTGCGCGCCTCGACGTTGACGACGACAGGCGCTTTTAAATTCGCCGTCATTTGTGTAGGGTCGTCAGGAATAGTCACGATAGAGAAGTAGCGAGCTTTTTCTTGCGCCGACAACTTCAAAGCTTCCATATCACTTTTCGTCAAGGTGGCTTTGTATTGAGGAGCAAACAACTCAGGCTCTAAAACTGGGAAAGCGATTTGCGGCGCTTCGCAGCTTTGCAACCAGGCAAAGATTTCGTCATTTGGATCATCAAGAAGAGCGAACTTACGTAGATCCCCAAAACCCAATAGGCCTTCTGGAAACGTCAGAACATCTTCCTGTTTCAGCTCAACTTGGCCGAAGCGCGATGTCGAAATGATCATTCATCCTCCCGGAAAACGCATTCATCCATAATTTAGACACACCAAGACGGTATGATGGTGAATACATCTATAAATCTGGACCTAAATCTAGGGAGACTCAATTAAAATTTAGAGCATTTGACGACCCGCTTCTTCAGCGCGCTGGGAGCGGGTCTTAAGATGACTAAGGCTTTAGGAGTTTGGCAACACTGCGCGTCTTATCCGCGGGGACGCTTGCGGACTGCTGGTTTTGTTCCTGAATAGCTACGTAGACTTCTTCACGGTGAATTTTGGTGTCTTTAGGCGCTTCAATGCCTAAACGAACCTGTTTACCTTTGATTTGAACTACTCTGATTTTGATGTGGTCATCGATAGCGATGCTTTCACCCAACTTCCGTGTGAGAACCAGCATGACAACTCCTTTTGCTGCAGTCGTTATCGGTAGTTTTAAGCGGAACTGTAGGTATTATTTTTATCTTAGAAAGTCAAGAAGGCTTGGTTGAATAAGCTTTCCCGACGTTTCGAGGGTCGCTTTAAGGGTGCTATCGGTCTTATTAATATCTGAAATGACCTGGAATGCGTCAGCGTCCTCAAGCTGGGAAGCTGCCACTTTATTGTCCACCACGGCTTTTTGCAGGGAATCCATGGTATTGTTCACTGCCATGATTCTGGACCCAACCTCTGAACGAGACAAAACCACCTGAGAAATCGCCTGATCCAGGGTATCCAAGGCGGACTGAACGCCTTGCTTATCATTCGTGCGCAAGGATATCTCAAGGTCCTTAATGGTCGAGAATATATTCGTTCCCCCACCACCCGTCACCGGATCTTGCTTATCATAGCGGGTTGAACGGCGCTCTGAAGCAGGACCGCGGGTTTCAACGTAGTTTTCGTCAACCTGACGGTTAAGCTCTTCACGTTCTTTTTCTTCCCTTTGAAACTGCTTCAACTGCTCCACACTTGTCGGAGCCTCATAGCGAGCACGAACTATACCGTCCGCGCCTAAGCCACGCCCCAAAAAGACCTTGCTGCCCGGAATATTCATGGCAACAAAGGAATCCTTGTGAGTTTGGATTTTCATATCCCCATCGTCACCAAAGTATTCCCCGGCTTGATTAAATGGCATCGTCTGAGTTTTATAACCGCCAAAGACATAGCGCTCACCCAACTTGCGATTTCCGATTTGCACAGCCTGATTATAAATCTGTTCAATTTCCGACGCCGTCACCAGACGAGTTTCTTCATTTCCACTGGCATCATTGGACTGACTGATAGCCAATTCCTTTGCGCGGACCAGGATTTCAGAAAGCTCTCCTAAAGATTGATCTGAAAACTCCAGGAAAGAACGAGCATTATTGATGTTCTTAATAAACTGGGAATTGCCACGCTCTTCAGTACGAGCGGCAAGGACCCGCGCTGACGCCAAAGGATCATCAGAAGGTTTGTTAATGCGTTTTTGAGTTGCAGCCTGATTTTGCAAGTCGGCCATATCTGAACGATTCTTCGTCAGATTTTGGTTTACTTGATTAAAAGCCATCTTATCTGCAATTCTCATTAGCTCTTTCTATCCTTCTGCTTCAGTTACGGCCTAGGGGCCTTCACTCTGCGGGCTTCCGCCCGGCTTCAGTTACGGCCTAGGGCCTTCACTCTGCGGCTAGCGCGCGTTATAACCTCTTTAAGTTCAATACTGTATCGAACATTTCATCCGCTGTTTTAATCAAACGGGCGGAGGCATCGTAAGTTTTTTGAAACTCAATCATCTTTGTGGTTTCTTCATCCAAAGAGACACCGCTGATGCTTTCACGAATGTTTGTCAGCTGATTCATGACGTTCTTTTGTGACTCTTGAGATTTTATCGCCCGTTGCACGACGGCACCGATCTGGCCTACTTGAGTATTGTAGTAGTCATCCAAAGTCGATGTTCCACCATCCATAACTTGGCGGTGTTGTAATGACGAGATCAGATTCGCAACAGTATTGTCGCCGGTCGCGCCCGACTGGGCTCCGGCCGCGATTCTGCCAACATCGTTAAAGATTGTTTTATTAACTCCGATAACCGATGCAGCTCCCTTTGTCGCTTCTGGCATTTCAAAGAACAAAACACCAGGACGACCGTTTTTATCAAAACCTTCGATATGGGCTTTGTTGACTTCTTTAGCTAAGGTGTAAGCCATGTTGTCGACATGATTTAAAAGGTCTTCGATGACCCGGTCACGGACTTCCAAAGCGCCGCCGATACGGCCGCCGGTAATCTGATCAGTGATATTGGCCGGAGAACCTGTCCCGACAAAGAAAACTTCGACACGGTCACGAGCGCCAGTCTGTTCCGCTTTTAGTTCTGAAGAGCCGATACCAGAGACAAGAATGCCTGTGCGTCCCGCAGTGACAGTGACCATACCGTCTTTGCCTTCGGCCCAGGAAATATCGATCTTTTCGCCTAACTTTTTAAGAACAAGGTCACGACGATCCCGCTCATCATTGGCAGGGGTCTTCTGCACTTCGATCATTTGAATTTTTTCATTCAACTGAGCGATTTCCTTCGTCAACTGATTGATCTCGTTCACTGTGGTCTTTACCTGACCATCCAAGTCTTCCTGCACCGCTTTCAATTGCCCGACCACACGACCGAAATCTTTCGACATCGCGACGGCAGATTCACGCACCAAGGTTCGGGAAGCCAAGCTTTCCGGATTATTGGAAAGTTCGCGAAACGAATTGAAGAAGTCCGTCATGTATTGATTGAGGCCTTTGTTGTTCTGCTCATTGTAGATTTGTTCGACGCGACTCAAGGCATCGGCACGTGAGTCTTGATAACCCATACTCATGCCTTCTTTTTGGATTTGTTTTTCTAACCAGGGATTGTTAACTCGAGTAACGACACCGGCACGGGCCCCCATGCCGATTTGCAGATTGCCCTCACCGATAGGCTGATTCGACATAAGCTCAACACGCTGGCGTGAAAAGCCTTCGGTTGATTTATTGGCGATGTTATGACCGACCGTTTGTAAGGCCGTCTGAGAGTTCATCAGCGAGCGCTTACCCGTATCCATCATAGCCGAGATTTTAGACATCCTATCCTCATCTTCGGTGGGTCGTTATTACTTCAGCTTCGCGCCTTCTGCGCTCCGCTCTGTGACCTTACGGCCTTAAGCTTCTTTACTTACAAAATTTCCGGCAACTTGAGGGCCTTGTTTGTACTGGCCTTTTCCACTGTAAGTTTTTTTACCGGAAAGAGTTTCTTTAATTTCCCCCAAAGCTCCATTTAAGGTTTGCAATGCGGTTTTAGCATACTCTTCGTTATCTTTGTTGATGTCTGTAATTCTTTTGATCAGCATATCCAAGGCTGCATGCTGTGTGCGAAGACGATCTGCCGCGGGAGTGCCGGCAAGTTTCTGCGCAAGCTCCAACAAACGCGGATTTTCAACATCGGCTCCAACCATCGTTGCAAGATCCATCGCATAACGAGCACGCAAAGCATCTTGGGCGCGTAGCTTAAAAAGCAACTCTTCCTTAAGCTTATTGCTTTCATCCAAAGCATCGCGATCCGCTTGCAGAAGAAGGTCTTTTTCTTTACGTACGATATCGAGAAGAGAACGATAGATCTTGGTGAGTTCTTCGAGATTTGCTTCTAACTTTTGAAACGCTCTTTCTACTGTTGCGTCCATCATTTCATCATCCTTGATGCCGCCAGGGCGGTGAGATTTTCTTTAGCTTCGACCTTATGGCCTCGGCTCGGTCCGCTGCCGCGGACTAGAATTCCAAGTGTTCGTCGACCATCTTGTCGGCGATCGCTTTTGCATCAATGTTGTATTTGCCGTCGTCGATCAGTTTTCTGAATTTAGCAACTTTGGCTTCGTCAACATCAGGAGCCGACATCGCAAGTTCTTTGATTCTTTTTGCTTCTTGTGCACGTGGAGAAAGCTCAACACGAGAAGATTCGCCCAGAGTCGACGCAGTCAAAGCATCTGCTTTTGCTGTCGGCGCACCAGCGGAATTATTTTTAATACCGTCCGCTTTGTTAGAGCGAGAAGAATCTGTCAGATTCAAATTCTGTCCAACTTTGTTGTGCGTGATCTTCATTGAAGGCCTCCTGCTTTCGAGTGTTAGAATACACTCTTTGTTCTTTTCATAGTATCACAATGGGACAGTTACACCAAATCATTCTGAGACAGTTTCTGGTCCAGGTTCCACACCCTTCTCTACGGTCCAGTAGAGGGACTTCGCCTCGGGACTTAAAAACCCAAGGGTGTCGCCAGCTTGCAGTTTTTCTCCTGTCGAAACTTTAGACACTCCACCCTTAAAAACCATTTGGCTTTTAAGACCATTGTCGTGCTCAATCTCAATCATTGTTTGGTCATCCGCTAAAGTCTTCTTCCCCAGCAAAACCCCGTCCCATGGGGCTTTGACGGCTTCAGGAGCCTTGTCTGCACCTTGTGGGCCTTGCATATTGTCAATGCGATATGAGACCGCTTGTTTTTTGCCAGGATGCTGAAACGGACGAGCCGCGAAAGATTTCGTGTCAAGAGGGAGAGGCCCTTGTGGCTTATAGACCTGCGCCTTAATTCCCATCATCACACCAAATTTCTCGACGAGCTGATTGTAAATCATATCGGAAAGACCCACACCACCGCGCTCACCCCATTTTTCAACATAGTGGTCATCTAATTGCTCGAGAAAAATTTTTTCCGCATGCGAAGTCTGAATGAAACCACCTTCTTGAATCGTCGAACGCATCGCTTTCGTCATCTCGCGAAGAAAGTGCTTCTCATACATATCAGAAACTTCTCGCAGTTTCTGCTCTGGGGACTTAGGCGCCGGCCGAGAAAGAAACTTCGACCCCAAAGCCTTAAAGTTTCCCGCGCCACCAGCAGCATCACTCATACGAAGCTCCCACTCTAAGAAAACCAGAAGAACTGATTTCCCCTCTAGCACCCATTTCACTTTCAACAAGTGAGCGCGTCGTTGGGATTCGAGAGTGGTGGATTGCAGAACCCTGACACAAGTTCCGCAGCGCCAACAAACGTCGGCAATAGAAATATAAAGAAAAAGAATGACCCGACATCAAAGCCAAGAAAATCTCCAAGCGCGAGGACTGTCCGCAGCAGCAGGTTTCAGCAACCCACTACTTACAGAGTCCAACGCAACGATGTCCTTTGAAGAAAGAGAAAAAAGGGGAGTTAGAGTCGGAGAATCATATGCATCCTGCAATTGATTCTTAGAGTGTAGCTTCGGCTCGTGTTCACCAATCCTTGGTGCCTGCTGACCTATTGCTTCTGTTTCCTGCGAGAAACTTTTGACTCTTGACCTTCCATGGTTCGCGATCTCTTCCTCACCCTCCCCGCGTTTCAAACACGTCCATGTGTCTGAAACTATAAAATTAATTCTATTGCATAGTGTGTCATTTCGAAACACAAATTTCATAATACTTCGAGTTCCCCGTGCAAAGCTCCAGCTGATTTTATGGACTGAAGTATAGTTATTAGGTCCTTCGGCGAGACACCTAATTTGTTTAGTGCCTGCACAAGCTCCCCAACACTGACACCACTTTCTAAAACAGCGACTTTTTCTTCGCTGCCTTTTTTGCCATCGCCCACTTTCACTGACAGTGAACCGTGAGAAATAGCCACTTTCGAAATCTTCACTTTGTCACCGATCACAATCGTGCCGGTTTTTTCATTCACGACAACACGCGCTTTCATGTCGGGATTGATATCGATAGATTCAATTGTCGCCAACAACTCCACACCGCGATTTTCATAGGCAAAAGGGGTGATAATATCAATGGTTCCAGAATCCTTGGCAGAGGCATAATGGCCGCCCAATTCTTTATTGATCGTCAAAACAGCCCGGGCTGCCGTCGTAAAATCAGGATTGATCAAGGTCAGCCGATACATTTTGCGAGAAGCAAAATCCGCGGTCATATCGCGCTCGATCGTCGCGCCGTTGGGAATTCTTCCAGAGGTTAAGTGCTGATCTTTTCCATCTCCACCGATGATGATACTTCCCTGGGCCACGGCGTAAACTTGTTCGTTGGCTGCGCGCAAAGGAGCTTGCAACAACGTACCGCCTTGAAGCGAAGAGGCCTCACCAATCGCACTGACTGTCACATCAATCGGATTTCCCGCTTTACCGAACGCTGGCATGGTTCCGGTGATGATCACCGCCGCCACGTTTTTACTTGCGAACTCAGGGGAATCCAACTTCATTCCCAGTTTATCCAGCATGCGCACCATGCTCTTGCTCATAAATTCATTTTTGCCATCACCTGTGCCTTTAAGGCCGACCACGATACCGTAACCCAAAAGTTGATTTTCCCGCACACCGCGAATGCTGGCGATGTCTTTCAAACGAGCGGCATTCGCGGCCTCAAAAGCCACCATCACAAAAAAGGCTGTGAGTGCGATTACACTAAATAGTTTATTCATTGCGTGCGTTCCTTCTGATGCTGACCACATCGTATTGTGGATCAAGAAGTTTATCAGAGACGATACCTTGATCATTGAAATCTTCCGGACGAATTAAGCCGGTCACGATGACTTTGTATTCGCGTTTACCAATCATGAATGGCTGCTGACCTTTAATGCGGTAATTGCCATCAGCCAGTTTTTCGACAATACGGGTAGGAATGTTTTGCACATCCGCCAATGCATCCTTGTCTTCTTTTTCCTCGGGCTTGGCCGCTTCCGGCTTTTTGGCTTCTGCTGACGCCGGAGCACGTGACGCCTCAGTCCCGTTTGCCGCCAAAGAGTTGTTCAGACTTTGCTGCTGCTGCTGTTCTTCAAGCTGCTTTAAAAGTTTTTTGATCACGGAAACTTTTGTTTCGACCTGTTTCAAAGCCGGCCCGTCCAATTTCACATTCAAAAGATCGCCTTCGCGACGCATTTTGTTCTGAGCAAAAAGATAAGCCCCTTGGCCTTCCATCACCCACGTGGAACCGGCATTGGCGCCCAGATCCGACTCTTCTTCCATGCGATTGCGAGTCATGCGTTTGTATTGACGATCTGTCGGCACACCCAGGTTCTGAGTGTCTGAGTAGCGCGCGGCCGTATTGATCTTTTCTAAAGGTGGATTTTCTTTAGGCGTATCCAATGAGGCCAAAAGATCGTTCATCGTCGCACAACCTGTGAACAACGTCAGAGCTACCAAAGAAGAAATCGTCACGAAGAAAGATTTAAGTCTCATTGCAACTTCACCACACCTTTTTCAATCACTACACCTGAGAGAACTTTTTGATTATCCAAGTTTTTAACTTTAATGAGATCCCCAACAAAGCCATTGTCCTCAGCCTGCATGTTGACGGAGATTTCAAATCCCTCATCGCCAAGCAAAGCTTTGACAATTTGTCCCTTCTTAGCTGCCGGTTCACGTTTGAGATCGGTCGACCAAATAGCCGTACCGACGGGAAGAGATCTCGCCGCCAACTGTCCTTGGATGTCAGCCAGGCGAAGTGCATTGTCTTTGGCAAACGTCACATCGGTCATCACCATGTGCACGTCTTCCTGTTGCACTCTCTCTCCCTGTAAGATCAAACGCGAAGCCACCGGGGTTAATTGGGACACGCGAATTGTTCCAGAAATCCATTTTAATTGGCGCTGATCGCCGTCGCGCAGTGGCAAAAGGAAGCCCCCTTTGCCCGTTAACTGCGTAAAATCGAGATCCCATTGTTTCTGCGCCGGGGCCGGTGTGCTTTGAATACTCACCTTATACTCACATTCGTTGCAACGAACCTGAAGATGATTCAGAACTTTTCTTTGAATTTCTTCGCGAGAAATTGGCGTTGCTGCGAAGGCCACTTTGACTTCAGAAGGAATTTTGTAAGCGGGATTCAAGGTGCGAAGGCCGGCCTGACTTTTCATCGCCTCGCGCACTTTAGTCAGAATTTCGGAAGAGGGCAGCTTTTGAGAAAGCAAAAGTTCGCGCGCATCTTCACGAATCACCACACTTTCGATAAAGGATAGAAGCTCGGGTGTGCCTCCGGAAACGGTGGCAATATCACTTAAACGCAAAAGTTCGCGTTGAGAAATCTCAACACTTGCGGGAATAGTGATTTCCGGTCTTGCGAAAGACTGCGAACTCACCAGCAAAAGAACAAAAGACAGAAACTTCTTCATCAATTATCTCATGTTATTCACAGATTGAAGCATTTGATCCGAGGCCTGAATAACTTTAGAGTTTGTTTCAAAAGCGCGTTGCGCCGTGATCATATTCACCATTTCTTCAGCTATATTGACGTTACTAGTTTCAAGCTGTCCTTGCGCCAAGTAGCCCGTTCCATTCAGACCGGGACGAGAAATCACGGGTTGACCGCTGGCGGGACTTGGCATGAAGACATTTTTCCCCATCGCTTTCAGACCTGCGGGGTTGACGAAATTGACAATATCAATTTGACCAATTGTTTGAGGTGCGGAACTCAAGCCCTGAATAACGCGGACTTCTCCGCTGGGTGCGATTTCCAAACCGGCGATATCGGGTGGCACTGTGATTTCCGGCTGAAGAAGGTTTCCATTTTTATCAACGACACGACCGTTCGGATCTTTTTGGAAGGCTCCGTCACGAGTGTAACCGATTTGGCCATCCGGAGTCAGAATTTGAAAGAAGCCAGAGCCTTCAATTTGGATGTCTAAAGGATTCTTGGTGACAGCCGCATTGCCACCTTCAAAGTTTTTCTGAATACCCGCGGTGCGAACACCCAAGCCGACCTGCACACCGTTGGGTGAATAGGCATTCATTCCCGTCTGAGCACCGGGCTCTTTCTGAGTTTGGTACATCAGATCTTCAAATTCAGCGCGAGACTTTTTAAACCCGTTCGTTGAAACGTTGGCGATGTTATTTGAAATGACGTCCATATTTGTCTGCTGGGCCGCCATACCTGTCGCTGCTGTATTTAAACTTTTAAGCATTAAAGAATCCTTCCATTAACTGCTTATTTAAAACTCGTCACTGCAAACCGGTCCTACTGACTAGTTTGTTTTTCCTACCACGTTGACCATCTTATCAGCCATCTGATCGTAGGCCGTGATCGCCTTCTGGGTACTTTCAAAAACACGATTGGTAGAGATCATATCCGTCATTTCTTGAACAATATTGACGTTAGAGGCCTCTAAAAAACCTTGTTTTAGACTGGGATTATTCACATTCGTTAATTCGGGCGCCATGTTGGGCTTAAAAGAATAAAGAGAGCTTCCCATCTTTTGCAGCGAATCCGGATTATTGACGTTCACCAAAGAAAGGCGTCCGATATTTTCAGCACCTTCGAAAACGTCTCCATTATCGTTGATAGACAGAGGCAAACCTGTGCCCTGCAAACGAATCACCCGAGAAGCCGGGTCCGCACCGGGTTCTCCACCACGCAATACGGGAAAACCTTCTTTAGTGACCAACTGTCCATTTCCATCCAAAGTGAAATTTCCCGCACGAGTCAGCCTCACTCCACCCGGAGTCGCGACTTCAAAGAAGCCCTTTCCATCAATCGCAAGATCCATCGGATTGCCGGTGTGTTTTAAACCACCTTGCGAGAAATCAGTGAAGGTTCCTTTGGCATCGACATAACTTTTGTCTCCGCCTTGCATATTGTAAAAGCTTTCGATGGAAGCGACATCGCGGGGAATTTGCGTTGTTTCGGGAGGTTTTTCATTGGCGGTCAGATATTCCTGAAAAAGCTGTTGATCGCGTTTGAACGCGGGCGTGTTCACATTCGCCAGATTATTGGCGATGGTATCTAGCTTTGTACTTTGCGCGATCGCTCCACTCAGAGCGGTATAGACCCCTTTTACACTCATGAACACTCCTCCACACCTTGTTGAGCAGCAAGGCGTGTGCCATGTTTTGACAGGACGGATCTTCGTCTGGGAAATGATTTCCATCCCCGACCTTTGTCGTAAAAGAAAATCTTGGACTCAAGTTTTTTTGGATCTGACCGAGCATTGACCTTTGTCGATGGCACCGAAGAGTTGTCAGTTCTTTGTCGACAGTGTCAAAGAATCGGCTTCATAATGAACTTTATGAGCACGTGGTCAGCAGTTCTTTTTTCTCTATTCTTAGTTCCCTTTGCCCAGGCGGAAACGCCGGCCGTGGCTGCGCTCCCTGCACCCGCATTGACCTTAAAAGAGAAATTAAAGGCACTCACCTCACGTTCCACGCATGTCCAATCGGACAATCTGATTTTTGATTTGCCGGTCACTTATAACAAAAAAGTCAGCAAGTGGGTGGCTTACTATCAAGGGCCTCGCGGAAGTAAGTGGTTTCGTGAATGGCTTCAACGCTCCTACAAATACATGCCCTTCATTCAAACCGAATTAAAAAAAGCCGGACTTCCCTTGGACTTGGCTTACATGGTGATGATCGAAAGTGGATTTGCTCCCAATGCCATCAGTCACGCCGATGCCGTCGGGCCTTGGCAGTTCATTGAAAGCACGGGCACTCGCTACGGCCTTAGCAAAACATGGTGGTTGGATGAACGACGCGATCTTAAGAAGAGCACTCTGGCAGCGATCCGTTACCTCACGGACCTGCATCAGGAATTTGGCTCGTGGTACCTTGTGGCGGCCAGCTATAACATGGGCGAAAATGGCCTTCGCAATCGCATAAAAAAATATGGCACGAAAGACTACTGGACGCTCATTAAACTGAATGCGTTGCCCGCTGAAACACAAGAGTATGTCCCCAAAATTCTTGCGGCCATGTTAATTGCCAAAGCGCCGAATCTTTATGGATTCCGAGATTTGGAAAAGATGGACCCGTTGGAATATGAAGTCGTCCTTGTGCCAGGAGGCACAGACTTGGATGCCTTGGCCGACCATCTGAGCGTCACCAGAAAGTCATTAAAAGATTTGAACGCCGAACTGTATCTGGGTTACATTCCTCGTCAGGTCGAGAAGCATTTTATCCGAGTTCCCAAAGGGGCAGGACAGCTTGTTTCCTCTTACGTGCACCAGTTTAGTCGGAAAGTTGCATTGGAATGAAACCTCTGATTGTTCAAAAATATGGCGGCGCTACTTTAGCAGATCCTGAGAAAATCAAAGCAGTGGCTGCTCGCGTGGCTGCCCAATCCAAAGAAAATTCTTTGATCGTCGTCGTCAGTGCCATGGGTAAAACCACGAACTCGCTGATTGATCTCGCAAACCAGGTGTCTTCTCACCCGCAACGCCGTGAAATGGACATGTTGCTCACAGTGGGCGAAAGAATCAGTATGTCGCTGATGAGCATGGCACTTAACGATTTAGGATGTCCTGCGATCAGTTTCACCGGCAGCCAAGCAGGTATTTTTACCGATGACTCGCACGTCAATGCCTTTATTAAAGATGTAAAACCCATGCGCGTGGAAGAGTCTTTAAAGACGGACAAGGTTGTGATCCTGGCAGGCTTTCAGGGCGTGTCTCCTCAGACTAAAGAAATCACTACTTTAGGGCGCGGTGGTTCAGACACTTCGGCAGTAGCGATGGCGGCGGCCTTTAAGGCAGAACGCTGCGAAATTCTTAAAGACGTTCCTGCCGTGTTCACGGCCGACCCCAATGTCGTAAAGTCCGCCAAGCCGATTCAAGAGTTGAGCTATGATCAACTGATGGATATGACATTTTGGGGTGCAAAAGTTCTGCATTACCGCTCTGTCGAACTGGCTAAACTTCGCGATGTCACTTTGTACATCGGTCCGGCCTCTAATAAAACTTCAGATGGAACACTTGTAAAAAAAGGATTGAATATGTTTGAATCCTGCAAAGCCCTTTCTTTGAACTCTCATGAAACGGTCGTCGGAATCTTAAGCAAGGAAAAAAATCCTGCTAAAGCCCTGAAAGATCTGCAGGTTCTGTTTGATGAAAAGCAGATTCCTTTTCCTCAGCTTCTTCATTGTGAAATGAATCTGGATAAAACAGAAATGCTCTTGACCGGCCCTTCTGAAATTATCACTGCCATTAAAAAAGAACTGCAAAATCATGCTCAGTTCACTTTGCTACCCACAGATTTTTCCACAGTGACTTTGACCTGCACAGGCGCAACATCACCGGAAATCACACAAAAAGTTTTGAATGTTTTGTCAGATAAAAAATTAGAAACTCGCAAGCTGATGATGGGCGCGATGAGTGTCACGGTTTTAGTGGATGCACCACTGAGAAAACAAGTTATCGAAAGCCTGCATCAACTCATCTAGGCAAAGACATTAGGGTCCTTGCCTTCTATGGAAGAAGTGATGGCACCATCACTTTGTAGCGATTTTGAATCTTCAGCCAAATGTTCGAGTGAGGCCCGGTGATCCCGTCGGGACCCGCGGCGCCTGCCACTCCGCGCAGTTTCGGATCGAATTGACCGCCCGGTAAAAACTTTCTTAAATCAGGGCCATTCGCAGAGGGAGCTCCATTGCCCGCGCCGCCACGAGAAGCTCCCGCAGGTCCGCCGCCGCCGGAGTCGCCACCGCCTGCGTAAGAGCGACTTCCACCGCCGCCGCCATAAAAGCCACCATTCACGTTGGCTCCGTTGTCGTCACCAGAAGCTCCGCCACCTGCGGAACCGTAAGATCCACCGCCGGAACCGCCACCGCCGCCTAAAGAGCCGCCGGATCCACCTTGGGACCCATCAATCGCCTGACCGCCACCCGAAGGAAGTTGCCCATGTTCAAAACCTGGTAGGCCTGGAAGATCTCCGCCTAAGGCATCACCGCCTGCTTTCGCCGCCAGACGCGAAGAAGAATCAATCATCCCTGTCACCACACCTGAGTCGCCTGCTTTTTGAGCCGTGACACAAGCGGGGTCTAAAGGATTCTTCTGACAGATACAAACTTTATTGCTGGCAGCAACCGTCGGATTCGTACAGTCCACATTTTGCTGGGCTAAACAACTGACATGCGTGGGATTTGCGGCACAGAATTGCGGGGTCGGTGTTTCATCCCCGGCATTCAAGGCCGCGCACTGAGAAGCGTTGGCTGATGTCGCGCCAAAATTCGCAATCGCCTGATTGGCTTCGTTGACTTTATTTTGAAAATTATCACAACGCTTCAGTTCACTGTCCGCCCGTGAAATAATCGCCGTATAGTTCGCACCAGGGTTTGCTGCAACCAAACAATGTGCCTGTTGTTCCGCGTAGGTCTTAGCAGCACTGCACGCAGACTTACAACTTGAAATCGAATTGCTGCAAGTGAGGCGATAAGCCGCCACCGCCGCATTCGCTGCTTGAGTCAGCCCCGCCATTCTGGAACATGCGGCTTGAATGCTCGCCGAGGTTTGCTGCCCCATCATGAGCGCCAACTGTGACGCCGTATCGGTCACTTCCGCCATTCCGGAATCGTTTTTTTCATCGCATGTATAGGAAGTATCTTCAAGTTGTGAAGAGCATGCTTGCATAAGTTGCTGATACTGTTGCTCACAGCTCGGGCCATTATTCGCGGCAGGAGTTCCATTGGGTTCTCGGCAAGAATAGCTGGTACGCTCGTTGTTATCCGCGTAGCATTGCTTCGGAGCCTGACAGGTTCTTTGACATTGCTCCATCGGTGTCGCCGCAGTTCCCGCGGTGGGTCCCACAAAATTGGGATCTTGCTTACAAGTTTCCGTCATCTTGCGAGTGAGAGGGTCTGTCTTTCGTTCGCAGAAATGGCCTTCTCGACAGGTCATCGAGCCACAGGCTTCACCAGCCCATGAAGATGAGGAAGCTCCCAAAAAAAGGAAGGAGAAAGAAAAAAAGGCGACAAAAAACTTCATTCCCATAGAACCATTTATCGGTTCTATGGACCAACAACTTTACAAAAGTATAAACTATCTCAAAATAAAACGTCTCAATATGGCAATAAGGAAGGCGTCACCACCTTATATCTGTTCTGAATCTTATGCCAAATGTTTGAGTGAGGTCCCGTAATCCCATCAGGCCCGGCGGCTCCCGCAATTCCTCGCAGACGCGGATCAAATTTTCCGCCCGGCAAGAATTGACGAAGATCTGGGCCTCCCTTTGCGGCGTTACCTGCAGCTGCAGCGGATTGGCCCAGACCTGCGACGCCTCGGCCTTCACCTTCAGCACCACCGGAACCGAAACCGCGAGCACCACCGCTGCCGTAATATCCGCCATTCACATTCATAGAAGCTTCGTCACTGGCCTGACCACTTCCATTTAAACCAGAATAGCTTCCACCGCCGCCATCTCCTCCTGATCCCAAAGTGCCCCCCATACCGCCTTGTGATCCGTCAACGGCATCACCGTAGCCTCCCGAAGGAAGTTGGCCCTGTTCGATACCGGGAAGTCCGGGAAGATCACCGCCCAAATCATCGCCCGCTTTATTTGCCAAACGACTGGAGGAATCAATCATGTTACCCACGACCCTGCCGTCGGAATTTTTTTGCTGCGCGAAGCAAGCGGGATCCAAGGGATTTTTAGTACATATACAAACTTTGTTCGTGGTGGCTAAATCCGGTTTGGTACAATCCACGGGCGCTGCAGGATTACATCCCGGATAGTTCGGCGTCGATTTACAGAAGTCGGGTACATTTGAAACTTCGCCTTTATTTTGTTCCGCACATTGCGAAGCATTGGCAGACGTGGCGCCATAGTTTTGGATCGCCTGCTGCGCTTCATTCATTTTGCTTTCGAAGTTATCGCATCTATCCCGACGCGATTGCGCCTGAGATAAGGCATTCACAGCATTTAACTGATTGCTGGAATTGCTTGGAAAACAGCTTTGATTTGCGCGCACATACTCAACGGCCGCATCACAGGTCGTACGACACGTTTTCATCGATTCACTGCACGTCAGACGATAAGCAGCCAAGGCCCCACTCGCCGCTTGCGATAGGTCCCCCATTCTGGAGCAGGCGGCCTGCACACTGGCGGCAGTCTGTTGCCCCATCATGAGCGCCAACTGGGAGGCCGTGGTCGCCACATTATTCATACCTGAATCATTTTTTTCGTCGCAGGTATAAGACGTGTCTTCAATTTGTGTGTTGCACTGTTGAAGCAGACTCTCATACTGAGTGTAACACTGGCTTTGCTGATTCTGATTTTGGTTTTGATTTTGGTTATTTTGATTCTGTCCGCTATTTTGATCAGGAGGCTGCCTGGTCTGCGTACTCGACGGCGTCGAACTGCCGGGACGTTTCCCGCAATAACCTTCGGTCTGTGTTTGCACAATGCAATTATCCCAGCCTCTACTGCCCACAGTATACTTGGCAGCACAATAGTACTCACAACCCAAAAAAGGTTCCGCACTATGTGCCTGAGGCAAAGAAATCACAGTTATGAAGAAGATCCAGAAATACCAATTCCCCATGGTTTCATTATCGGTGCACACTTCTGTAATATAAAGAGAAGTTCGCAAGTTTTTATCGGCATTTGTCTCGACAGGCAATTAATGGCTTTATATGATTCTGTTTGTTTCAGGCTGAGAATACATGACACAATAGTAATTCAAAATTTCAGTTAAGGAGTGAACAAATGGAAAAAACCTTACACTCATTCACCGTTAAAGCGGCTGATGGCAGCGACGTCCCACTGGACAAGTATAAAGGACAAGCGGTTCTTGTCGTGAATGTCGCTAGTAAATGCGGCTTCACACCGCAATATGCAGGCCTTGAAGAACTCTATGAAAAATTCAAAGATCAGGGTTTCACTGTTCTTGGCTTTCCCTGCAATCAGTTTGGCGCGCAAGAACCCGGCAGCGATTCAGACATCCAACAATTTTGCAGCCTCACCTATAACGTGAAATTTCCAGTCATGGCCAAGATTGACGTGAACGGTGATAACGCTGATCCACTTTACAAGTGGATGAAAGAGTCCGCACCGGGATTTCTGGGAACCGAAATGATCAAGTGGAATTTCACGAAATTTCTGATTGGCAAGGATGGGAAGATCCTCAAGCGTTATCCGCCCCAAGAAGAACCCAAAAATCTGACTGAGGACATTAAGGCTGCGATTAAATAGTCCCTTAAGAAGTGCGGACGAATTCTTCGCATTACATTGTTAAAAAAAAGAATACACCCTTTTAATTTGGCATCCACAAGTCGTTGAACAATCATTCTGGCTTTTATTGCATCGGCAAAGGAAACAAGAATGATTGTACAAGTTCCTGACTATGTCATTGATTGCAGAAATTTTGTCTCTGGCAAATTTCAAAAAGCTTCGGGCTTCAAAAGCGAAATTATCAGTCCCTACAGCGGAAAAAAAATCGGCGAGTTTCATCATTCCAATCACGAAGATGTGGAGCTTGCCATTGTCGCCGCAGCAAAAGCGCAAAAAACCTGGGCTGACATTCCCATCAAAGAAAGATCCAAAGTCATGTTCAACCTGCGGCACATTCTGCTGCGGGACCTGGATGAAATCGCCCATCTAAAGAGTGCCGAATCCGGCAAAAGCTTTGCCGAAGGTAAAGCGGGACTTCTAAAGGGAATCGAGGTCTTGGAGTTCGCCACCGCTGTTCAAAATCTGGATCTTGGCGGCAAGGTCGAAGTTTCACGAGGGGTCAGTTGCGAATACCGCCGGGAACCCTTAGGAATCGTTGCCAGCATCACCCCCTTCAACTTCCCAGCGATGGTTCCCCTGTGGACGATGCCCATCGCCCTCATCTTGGGTAATGCCTATATTTGGAAACCTTCAGAAAAAACCCCGCTGACTTCCCTAAAAATAGCAGCCGCTTTTCAAGAAGCGGGACTGCCTTCGGGGCTGCTACAAGTTCTGCAGGGTGGAAAAGAAACTGTCGAAGCCATCGTCGATCATCCTTCCGTCAAAGCCGTCGCTTTCGTGGGCTCTACAAAAATCGCACAAGCCATTTACGAACGGGGCACACGACTGGGGAAAAGAGTTCTGGCCCTGGGTGGGGCGAAGAATCACATTGTTCTTTTGCCTGATGCTCATCCTGAATTGGCCGGTTTGGCGATCAGTGACTCGTTCACCGGCTGCGCGGGTCAGCGATGCATGGCTGCGGCGGTTCTTTTAGCCGTCGGTGACGTCGATCAACACATTCAAAAAATTATCGAACGAGCCCGTTCTTTAGAGCTCGGCAAGGATATGGGAGCTATCATCACTCGCGGGCAAGTTGAGTTTTTAAATAAAGCCATAAAAAAAGCTGAACTCGAAGGCGCTAAAATTCTTTTGGATGGTCGCAAAATCAAACCCCCTCTAGGCTTTGAAGAGGGACATTGGATCGGTCCCACAATAATCGACAACGTCTCTCCGCACAGTGAGATAGCCAAAATTGAGCTGTTCGGACCGGTTTTAAGCATCCTTCGCTGCAAGGATATCTCTGAAGCCATGCGAATTGAAAACACGGTCGAATATGGAAACGCGTGTTCTGTGTTCACGTCCAGCGGAAGCTTGGCCGAAAAAGTGGTGCGAATGGCCTCGACCGGCATGGTGGGCGTGAATGTCGGTGTCCCCGTTCCCCGCGAGCCCTTTTCTTTTGGCGGAGTTAATGCCTCAAAATTCGGGCATGGCGATATCACGGGCCATCACTCTTTGGATTTTTGGTCGAACGTAAAAAAAGTAACCGTCAAATGGGAAAAGCAGGAGGACACCACATGGATGTCATAACCGGGACCGAAATAAAGAGATCATCACACGTCGTTCTGACATCACACTCAAGCCAGATTTTTAAAGGCAGCCCACCCCTGAAGTGGGGCGCACGTTCCGCCATCGAGCGCGGTCCGGTCATTGCCTCTTTGACCGATACTAAAAAGCGCAATGCCATCGGTACGCACAGTGGAAGCTACACCGTTTATCGCGCACTTTCGATTGCTCAGGGTAAGTATTCCACTTTACACCGACCGGATCTGCATAACACGGAAAGCCCGGTTTCTCTTGGTCCCTATCCCTCGTGGTTTGATCCGCAAAAAATAGTTTCCATCGATCCTTGGGGCTTCGATGTTCCTCGCCATTTTCAGGAATACTTTAACCAGGGTTATGATATCCGCCCGACTGTGGCCGTCACACAAGCCCATCTGCAAATTCCTGAGATTACTGAAGCCATCGCCGCAGGACGACTTCACATCGACGGAAAAATCATCAAAGAGAACAAAGACATTAAGATCACAAAGGTCGCTTTCGAGCCGGTTTGGTATTTACCCGGAATTGCCCAACGTCTTAATGTGGAAGAAGGTTTCCTTAGAAAAATTCTGTTCCAGGAAACGGGCGGCATGTTTCCGGAATTAGTCACTCGTCCCGATCTAAAAGTGATGCTGCCGCCGATTGGAAACACCACTGTCTACATTTTCGGAGACCCTCAGAATCTAGCCAAACCCGACATCGAACTTACTTGCCGCGTGCACGACGAGTGCAACGGCTCTGATGTTTTTGGCTCGGATATTTGCACCTGCCGCCCCTACCTTATCTATGGAATTGAGGATGCCGCCCGCACGGCGCAAAGGGGCGGTGTCGGCCTTATCGCGTATTATCGCAAAGAAGGAAGGGCTTTAGGAGAAGTTACAAAATTTCTTGTCTACAATGCCCGTAAGCGCCAGCAAGGCGGCGACTCTGCGGCGACATATTTTCATCGGACCGAATGTGTCGCAGGGGTCGAAGATGCCCGCTTCCAAGAATTCATGCCCGACATTCTGCATTTCTTTGGCATTACTAAAATTCACAATTTGCATTCCATGAGTAATATGAAGTACGACGCCATCGTAAACAGCGGTATCGACGTTATCAATCGCATCAGTATACCGCCGCATCTGATTCCTCCCGATGCACAAGTGGAAATCGAAGCAAAAAAAGCCAAAGGCTATTTCGACGCAGGCACAAAAAAATCAACGGAAGAGTTAAAACACGTTATTGGGAGACCCATCGATGAATAACCATTCCTACTCTGAAAAAGATCTGGATTTTCTTTTGTCTCCTTCAGCGATTCGCAAAAGTGCTGAGGAAATTCTGCAACTGACCATCGCAGGAAAAACGAATTTCGTCTATCACCCAGAGGAAATGGATACCGTGGTCAACTACGTGCTTGAAGTGATTCGCGATAAATATCCCACCTTAGACATTCCTTTTCATTCACGTTGGGGACACTTTCGCGTCGGTAACGTCGATCGCATTAAGATCCTGGATGCGAAGCTCTCTGAAAAAGACGCATTGGCAATCGCCCGTACTAAATTCGATCTCGTCATCACCTCAGTTTTGCTGGATGCAGGCGCCGGCGACCTCTGGTCTTACGAAGAACGAAATACGGGGCAAAAGCTGTCCCGTTCTGAGGGTTTGGCTGTGGCCAGCTTCTATCTTTTTATGCAGGGACATCTTTCCAGTCACCGCACCAACCCTTTGCAAGTGGACTCGCTAGGACTAAGAAGTCTTTCAGAAAAAACTTTACGTTCTGCTTTTCAGGTTACCGCGGAAAATCCCCTGATCGGCGTTGAAGGCCGCCTGTCACTACTGAAAAACTTGGGAGAAGTTCTTTTAAGCAAGAAGGACCTTTTTCCCGGAGAACGTCCCGGTGGTCTGGTCGACTATCTTCTGAATCGGTACGGATACACCGTGACCGGCCCCCAAGTGCTGCGCGCAGTTTTGGACGGTTTAGGAGAGATTTGGCCCGGCCGTGTACGGATTGGCACTACGAACCTCGGTGATATCTGGTCTTACAGTAAAATCTCGGGCGGATTGGCGGCATTTCACAAGTTGTCTCAGTGGATGAGTTATTCGTTAATGGAGCCTTTGCTAGAAGCGGGTTTTGAGGTTCAGGAAGTGGAACAACTGACAGGCCTGGCTGAATACCGTAACGGGGGCTTGCTTTTGGATTTGGGCCTTATCACGTTGAAAGACACAGAACTGCAAAACCGCCCTCTCCGTCCTGACTCTGAAGTGGTGATTGAATGGCGGGGACTGACAATCTCTCTGCTTGATCGTATCGGCGCTGAGGTTCGCAAAAAATTAAAGAAATCCAGTCAGGATTTTCCTTTAGCGAAGGTCCTTGAAGGAGGCACCTGGTGGGCCGGCAGAAAAGCAGCGGGTTCTCTGCGCAAAGACCAATCGCCCCCCTTGCAAATCGAAAGTGACGGAACGGTTTTTTAATGGAGGCTCTATATGCATAAACAAGTAAAAATCATCGAACACCCCTTATTAAAACACAAGTTGGGCTATCTGCGCGACAAGGACACCTATTCCCACGAGTTTCGCGAGATCGTAAAAGAGATTTCGAAAATTTTAGTTTACGAAGCCATGCGCGACTGGAAACATCTGGAATCCGTGCCTATCGAAACTCCCATCGCCAAAACCACTGCGGAAAGAATCATCCAGCCGCCCGTGGTCGTGTCGATTATGCGCGCAGGAAACGGAATGCTGGATGCGGTCCTTTCAATGATCCCCCGGGCTTCCACGGGCTTTATCGGCATCTATCGCGATAAATTTATTCAGAACACCGTCGAGTACTATTTTAAGCTTCCTCAGGACGTACAGAATAAAGAAATTATACTTTGTGATCCTTTAATTGCCACAGCGGATACAATTGTGGCAGCTATAGATAGATTAAAGAACTACGGTGTCGGCAAAGTGAAGGTTTTAAGCATTCTGGCCAGCCAACAGGGCTTGGACAGAATTTTACACTTTCATCCGGATGTCGAGATTTATACCTTGAACATCGAAGAACAAGTCAACGACATGGGATATCTGGTACCAGGCTTGGGCGACGCTGGAGATCGATTGTTTCAAACGAAATAGGACCATGCATGAGTGTTTATATTATCGGCGTAGCCGGTGGCAGCGGATCAGGAAAAACTCACTTTGCTTTGGAGCTGCAAAAGCAGTTGGGCGAAGACAATTGCATGATTCTTTATCAAGACAACTACTACATTGACCAATCCGCCCGCTTCGATGGCGATGGTGGATCAGTTAATTTCGACCATCCCAACAGTCTTGATTTTTCTCTTCTTGCGCAGGGTCTGCGCCAACTTAAAGAGGGGCGTAACATCGAAGTGCCCCTTTATGATTTTGTTACGCACACCCGCAGCTCCGAAACGTTGATCAAAAGCCCCACCAAAATCGTCTTGGTCGATGGCATTCTTATTCTGCATTCGGATCTAGTGCGCGCCGAGCTCAATGAAGCCGTCTTCTTTGATACTCCCGAAGCGTTGCGTTTTCAAAGACGCCTGCACCGCGATGTTCATCATCGCGGTCGCACACCTGACGGAGTTAAAAAGCAGTTTGAACTTCAGGTGCGTCCGATGCACAATGAATTTGTTGAACCTTCCAAAAGTTTCGCCGATATTATCGTCAAAGACTTGGGAGAGTACTCGGAAGCTTTGAACTCCTTTTGCCAAAGACTGAAGTCCTATTTGCATTCCTGACGTTTTTGCGCAAAAGCCTTTTGCACCAAGGAAGTTGCGCATGAAACAAAAAACACTCGTCCTTTTTCTTACCCTCGGTCTTTTAAGTTGTCAGAACAAAGTCATTCGCACAGATAAAGAACGCGTGGATCGCGAAACCGCACAAGCTTACGGATCGCGATATGCCGTCGCGACCCAGGGACGCTTCTCTTCAGAAGCAGCGGAAAAAATCTTCGCCGAAAATGGAAATATTGTCGATGCGGCCGTTGCGGCGTCCTTCACCGTTGCCGTTGAACGGCCTCAATCGACCGGTATTGGTGGTGGCGGCTTCATGCTTTTTCACGAAGCTAAAACCGGTGAAACTTACGCCATTGATTTTAGAGAACGTGCACCATTGAAAGCCACTAAGAACATGTACATCGGTAAAAACGGTCAAGCCGACCCAGACAAATCGCAGAACGGAATCTTAGCCGTTGCGGTCCCGGGAATGGTGGCTGGCTTATTGGAAATTCATCAGCGCTTTGGATCTTTGCCTCTGGAAAAAGTGATGCAACCTGCAATTGACCTCGCGGAAAAGGGATTTCCAATTTATCCCGAGTTTCATCGCGCTTTGGAAAACCGCGCCGACGTTCTTGCACGGGACACTGAAGCAAAAAGAATTTTTCTTACTGCCGAGGGGAAAGTCCCTGCCCTGGGAACGATCTTGATTCAAAAAGATTTGGCTAAAACACTTCGTCTTATCGTCAAACATGGTAAAAATGGTTTTTACAAAGGAACCGTGGCGAATTCTATTTTCAAGATTTCGAAAGAGCGGAAAGGTCTTATCACCCAAAAAGACTTTGATAGCTATCAGGTAAAATGGCGCAAGCCGGTTCATGGAAAGTTTCAAAAATATGACGTCGTGTCGATGCCTCCACCGAGCTCTGGTGGCGTTCACGTCATTCAGTTCCTTGAGTTTTTAGAAAACGATCAATTGAAAAAAACGGGTCCCCTTTCCGCCAAAGCCATCCATCTGGCGGCCTCCGCACTCCAGTCCTCTTTTGCCGATCGGGCAAAATATTTGGGCGATCCCGATTTCGTTAAAGTCCCTGTCGAAGGCCTGATTTCCGAAGACTATGTACGAAATCGTCGTGCCGAAGTTTCCCTAGATAAAGCCCGAAAAGCCTCTGAAGTGAGTGCAGGCAAACCGCCTGGCTACGAATCCACTGAAACCACTCACTTGGCCTTGATGGACGCCGATGGCAATGCGATCAGCACCACTCAAACCATCAATGGCTGGATGGGAGCTGCCATTGTCGCTCCGGGGACCGGGGTCGTTCTTAACAACGAGATGGACGATTTTTCGGCCCAAGAAGGCGGTTCAAATCTGTTTGGCGCCATTGGTGGCAAACCGAACGCCATCGCCCCGCAAAAAACTCCTTTAAGCAGTATGTCGCCGACGATACTTTTGCATAACAAAAAACCCATTCTTGCCGTGGGGGCTCCCGGCGGAACACGTATTATCAGTTGTGTGGCGCAGACGATCCTGAACTACGTTGAATTTAAAACCTCCCTGTATGATTCCATTGCCATGCTACGCTATCACCATCAGTGGCAACCTGACGTTTTGTACATCGAGCCCCCGGGCCCCGGCGCCGATGTGGTCGCAAAACTGGAAAAGATGGGCTACGAGATTAAAATGGAATCCATCCCATGTAACGTGATGGCCGTGGCAAATGAACGAGACACTCTTCACGGAGTCGCCGACCCCCGTGACATCGGGACCAGTATCGCAAAATAAAAAGGAGAGCATATGGAAACAAATGAACTACACCGTGGCCGCCTGATCGATCACATTCAGTTGGTCGTTAAAGATCTGGACGCCAGCAAAAAATTCTACCTGGCCGTTTGCAAAGCCTTGAGCATCCCTCTTGGCGGTGAAGGCCCCGGGTTCTTCTGGGTCGATGAGCTGTTCATTTCAGACGTGAAGAGCCCCGCCTCGGCAGGAACTCTGACTGGGCGAGTGCACTTGGCGTTTCAAGCTCAGAATAAAGAAGCAGTTCAAAGTTTTTATAAAGCCGCTGTGGAGGCTGGTGGAAAAGACCATGGCGCTCCGGGTGACAGACCTTACCATCCGGGTTACTACGCAGCCTTTGTCCTTGATCCCGATGGGAACAACATCGAAGCCGTGTATCATGGACCCGCTAAAAAATCCGCGGACTCTGTGAAAATCACTTTTTAAAAAGTTCTTTCTATTTCCTGTCAATCCGCAGAAGCCGGGAACAAATCCCGGCTCATATATTCCTTCCGTGCCTGGCGCCTCACATTCTTCTCTCGCGCAGGCTATTGAGAAAACCCAAAATAGGTTTTACAATATTTGTTGGAGGTTTTCTGTATGAGAACACTCACTTTAGCCGTGCTGTTGAGTCTGTCTATGAGCGGGCCAGGCTGGGCAAAAAAAGAAATCGTCGCCAAGGAGAAATCTGTGAAGACCGATAAATACAATCCGGAAACCTGTGCCTTTCCCCAAGATGATGCCGAGCTAAAAAAACTTTTAAGCCCCGAACAGTACGAGATCACAAAACGAAATGCCACAGAAGCTCCATTTAGAAACGCCTACTGGAATAATCACCATCCCGGCATTTATGTCGACGTCATCTCCAAAGAACCACTTTTTTCTTCTAAGGACAAATTTGACTCGGGCACGGGTTGGCCTAGCTTCAGCAAACCACTAAATAAAAGCACTGTGAAAGAAAAAAAAGATTTTTCTCACGGCATGATTCGCACAGAGGTTCGCTCAATGCGTGCGGATTCTCACTTAGGTCATATCTTTGATGATGGCCCCGGGGAAGAAGGTTTGCGCTATTGTATTAACTCAGGCTCTCTTAAATTCATACCTTTGGAAAAAATGAAGGAAGAAGGTTATGAAGACTGGCTCGCTGGCTTTGACGAAAAGGATTGGGCCGAGGCGAAAAGACAACCTTACAAACCATCAAAATAATTTTTTATTTATTGACTCCGCAAGTGCAGTGAAAATTTCAGATACTACGGGGACCTTCAAAAATCCCCTCGATATCACACATATGTGAGGTGTGTTTCCCTCATGTCCAACAATGTCGACCGTGTACAGGTCTAAAAAAATGCGAAGTTTAATTTTTGTGATTCTTTCCTCTTAATCTTTCGGGACTCAAGACCGATCTGCCTATCAAGAACCTTTAACAACTGGAGTATACGCATATGAAATCTTGGAGCCTCAAGTTAAAGCTGACGGTCATGGGTTTATTCGTTGCTTTGTTATCCGCCACAAGTGGTGTCATTGGTTTTTACTTCCTGAATGAAGTGAGTTCTGAATACAGCGTCGTTGTCGATGAAAACCTGCCTTCGTTAAGGGAACTTGCCGAGCTTCGCTCGACAATTCGTGAACTGCGTATCCATGTGCGCAGCATCGGGCTTGCCGGAAACACAACCGCAGACGTTCAAAAGTATGTTGAGGAATCAAAAAGACAGATCGAGCATTTTGAGTCGCGCATTAAGGCCTATACTCAAATTGATCCCTCTGCCAGCCAACGGCCCAGCTATCAAGATTTCATCAAAGGCTGGAATGAATTTAAAGATTTTGGCTCCGAAGTTTTTATGCTGACTCAAGACTTTCAGGCCAACGAACAAAAGATCGTAAACATGATTCGGAATATCTGCGCCGTAAAGGCGGAAAAAGTCTATCAACCCCTTTTGAAAGAAACCCAGCATCAGCTCGATTATGCAGAACGCTCTTCAACCCTGGCGCATACGGCAGAGGATAAATCAAAAGCCTCTGTGAGTATTTTTGCCATAGTGTCGATCCTTCTTGCCGGGGCTGTTTCTTTCTTCGCTTCCATCTCGATATCAAAAACAGTTAAAAGTATTTGTGATGCTTTAGCCGAAAATTCGCAAGAGGTTCACAAAGCTTCTTCGGCACTGACTGAAGCCAGTAAAACCGTTCATGGCGGATCCAGCAAAGCGGCCGCTATGGTGGAGGAAAGTACAGCTTCAATGACCGAGATCGAATCCATTGTAAAAAACAGCGCAGAGCGCGCGCAACAAGCCAAGGTCGCCTCTGAAAACTCGAAACGCTCTGCTGAAGATGGTTCAGAAGCCATCGCACAACTTATGGCTTCTATGGAGAAGATCAGTGAAAGTTCCAAAAAAATGCAGGATATCATCAACATCATCGAAGACATTTCGTTTCAGACGAATTTGCTCGCCTTGAACGCCGCCGTTGAAGCCGCTCGCGCTGGTGAGGCCGGTCGTGGATTTGCGGTGGTGGCGGAAGCCGTTCGCTCTTTGGCGCAACGAAGTTCTATCTCGGCCAAAGAAATTTCCGAATTGATTTCCCAAAGCGTGACCTACATTCAAGAAGGCGCAACGAAAGCTGAGCTCAGCCGTGATGTCCTGAAAACAATTTCTGAAAATATCGAACAAGTTTCAGGTATTAATCAGGATATAGCCTCGTCTGCTGTCGAACAAAAAGCCGGCATTCAGCAGGTCAGTAGTGCTTTAGTGAATCTGGATTCGACATCACAAAGCAATAGCAAGGCCTCGGAAGAGATGTCGTCTATTGCGGACGATCTGAATAATAAAACAGAAGCGGTTGATGCTTTGATATTGGATCTGCGAACGCTCATTGAGGGAAATAAGGCCGCTTAAAAATTCAATCGAAGTGATGACGATAAAAAAAGCCCCGCGGTTTCGCGGGGCTTTTCATTTTAAAAAACTAGTGTTTGCCCTTTTTGGCTTTCTTTGGCGCAGACTCTTCTGCTTCCGCCGGAGCCTCTTCTTTCAAGTGCTCTGCATTTTCAGGATTGTTGGCGTCCATCAAAAGTTTACCGATACCATTCGCCGCCAAAATCTTGTTGCGAAGCTCCGTCATGTATTCAGGATGTTCTTTCAAGAAATTCTTAGCTTGGTCACGGCCTTGTCCCATGCGCTCGCCGTTGTAAGAGAACCACGCACCTGACTTTTCAACCATGTTCGCAGTCACTGCCAAATCCAAGATATCGCCTTCTTCAGAGATACCATCGCCATACATAAGGTCGAATTCTGTTTTTGTAAACGGAGGCGCCATCTTGTTTTTCACTACTTTAACCGCCGTACGGTTACCAACAACATCTTCGCCATTTTTAATAGCGCCCACGCGGCGTACATCCAAACGAACTGAAGAATAGAATTTCAATGCGTTACCACCGGTTGTTGTTTCAGGGTTCCCGAACATCACACCGATCTTCATACGGATTTGGTTGATGAAGATAACAAGAGTGTTTGAACGGTTGATCGCCGCTGTCAACTTACGAAGAGCTTGCGACATCAAACGAGCTTGAAGACCAACGTGAGAATCACCCATCTCGCCTTCGATCTCTGCACGAGGAACCAACGCCGCTACGGAGTCGACAACCAAGACGTCGATCGCGCCAGAGCGAACTAGAGTCTCTGTGATTTCCAAAGCTTGTTCACCGGTGTCTGGTTGGGAAATCAAAAGATCTTCCGTGTTGACACCCAATTTACGAGCATAGTTAATGTCCAATGCATGTTCCGCATCCACGAAAGCGACAACGCCGCCTTTTTTCTGAGCTTGAGCGATCACGGACAAGCAAAGAGTTGTTTTACCAGAAGCCTCTGGACCGTAGATTTCCACGATACGACCTTTGGGAAGACCACCGATACCCAAAGCGATGTCCAAGCTCAAAGCACCCGTGCTGATTGCTTCCACATCTTTCACTAAAGACTCATTTGCGCCCAAGCGCATGATCGAACCTTTACCGAATTGCTTTTCGATAGCAGAAACTGCTAGCTCCAAAGCTTTAGATTTCTCGTTGTTCACTTTGCTGTCTACAGAAGCGTTTGCCATCTGTTGTTCCTCTCTCGTAGCACCAGCTACGACTCTTTAATGTTAAATGTTCTGGCCGAGGCCGTTTTATTGTCGAGATTTCAAAGAAGTGCTGAGCACTTCACACAGCCAGTTTACTGAATAGTCGACGGATGCATTCTGGATGGCTTTGCGATCTCCCAAAAACAACTGTCTTCGTGAGTCTTCAAATCCAGGTCCAGAGATAGCAAAGCACACAGTCCCTACCGGCTTCGTGGGTGTTCCACCACTCGGACCGGCAATACCTGTGATTGCCACAGACCAATCAGTTTTAAGCTGTCGACGCACTCCGTGCGCCATTTGACGAGCGACCGCTTCGCTCACCGCACCCTCTTGCATGAGAGTGTCTCGACGGACCCCCAGAAGATCCTCCTTCGCCTCGTTAGAGTAAGAAACCACAGAGCCTAAAAAGATGTCGGATACGCCAGGCTGCTCTGTTAAAAAAGCTGAAAGTGCACCTCCAGTACAACTTTCCGCAAAACCCACTGTGAGTTTTTGGTCGCGAAGGGATCGAATGAGTTCTTGGAGCTTTTCGGAATTTAGCGACATTGTTATGGCACCAAAACCTGCGAGCCCAACCAGTTGGTTTGAGTGTAGAGAACTTGCATGATGAGACTCGCAATTATCCCCGCGGCCACATCGTCCACCATCACCCCAAGACCTCCTTGGATCTTCCTATCTAAATATCCTATGAATAAAGGCTTTGTAATGTCCAGTAATCTAAACAGAGCAAAACCGATTAAAATGGCCTGCCATGTCAAAGGAAGCCAGACCATGGTAATCAAAAAACCTAAAACTTCATCAATTACGATCTCTTTGTGATCGTGGCCCCCTTGATCCTGCTCATAAACCTCGCAGGCGGCAATTCCGACAGGGAGCAGCAAAACAATGGCCGCCATATAGACCAGAGGCCCCGTTTTCCACAGCAAAATTACCAGAGGAATAGTCGCTAATGTCGCCACTGTTCCTGGGCCTTTGGGAAAACGCCCAACACCAAAAAGAATCGCCAATTGTTTCAAGAATCCACGCATGATTTGAGAACTACGCTGTCCCATTTTTTATTGCAAAGCAAAATGAACGGCGTCACGCGAATGCAGGCGGATTCCCTGGTCGCGACCGGGAGGCCCCTTAGAGATCTTCGTAGTGAGACAGATCCTCTGGATAGACATAACGAGAAACGATATTACGGAAGGTTCCTTCTAATTGAAGATCCTTGATAATTCGCTGAAGCTCCTGAAATTCAGAAGGCGAAACACGACGTTTGGAAACGTAGATTCCGATCGCAATTTTATTTTTGGGATCACGAATGAAGGACACCTTGTTTTGCATGTTCTTCGTTTCAACAAAATATTTATTAAAGACGGCGGATGAAAACATCGCCTGCGCCCGTCCCTCTTTCAAGAAATCAAATAGATGCTCGGGACGAGGACTGCGAATCACCCGGCGCTGCTTTTCCAGACTTTCTGACTCTTCCGGCAGATAGAAAAAACGCCCGCCCGTTTGATCCGCAAATTTCACTCTGGGATCTTTCAAGTAATCCTGCATTGATTTTTTGGGATCATAGACGACGTTGTTTACTACCATCAAACGTGCCGCCTTATACAGAGGAATGAAACGACCGTATTTAGACCATTCTTCGTCTGACGTTCCGAATGCAAAAATATCCGTTCGTGAATTTTTCAGATCCTCGAAGGCGCGCGGCAATTCAACAGGATTTAGCGTCATCGTACAGCCCATGCGCGATTCGATGGCCTTGATCAAATCAAAAGAAAGTCCTCGCCCACCGTTTTGCACATCGGGCACAAAAGAAGGAGCCTGATTGTTGACAGTGACTTTGTAACGTCGCTCACAAACCTTCGTGTCCGCTTGTGCAAGCTGACAAAGGGTTACGCAAAATGTAATCAAAAACAAGTTTTTCACAAGGAACATCTTAGCAGAATCTTAACAAAGACACTTCTTACAATACAGTTATAAAAATAAACAATCTTTAGACGACTAAGGAAGTTCCTGAGCCCAGGTCTCTGGCAGACTGATCTTCGCATCTTCTTCCCAAAATTCGTAAGGAGATTTCTCGCCAGTGTGAACCTTGTCTCGTTCACGCGCGATAAGCTCGGCGCGCAGAACCTCACCTTGCGTGTTCTTGGCAATTTCGGCGAACTCAACACGACGAATTCTTTTAAACGGCGAAAGTCGCATCCGGGCAAAGTTCATAATATCCAAAGCCAGTTCTTTGGTAGGCTCGACACCTTTTATCAATGACACTAAGGCCTTGGGCACGCAATCGCGAATTGGGTCCGGGCTGGGAATAACAACGGCCTCTCGAATCGCCGGGAATTCCTTCAAGACAAACTCCAGTTCAAAGGGGCTAATGCGATAGTCTGACGACTTAAACAAACCATCCACCCGATCTGAAAACGAAAAATTGTTCCCATCGTCGTGATAAGCCAGATCTCCGGTGTGAAAGTAGTCTGCATCACCGTTGGCGCCGCCACCCGCCAAACCGACGGGATCGTTCTGCAAACTGACGCAAACTTCCCCAGCATCAACGACATTTTTCTTCTCATCAAGAAGTGCAATACGAAATCCCGGCAAGGCTTTGCCCATCGTTCCAAATGCATTCTTTTCTTCAGGAGGGATGCCGATTAAAGCGGGCGTCTCTGTCTGGCCATAGCCATCACGGACAAAGATATTCCAAGCCTTGTGGACTTTAGAGATGACTTCCGCACTTAGGGCTTCGCCCGTACTTAAGGCTTCTCTTAACTGAACTTCATAAGAGGCCATGTCCTCTTGCAAAAGCAATCGCCAGACTGTGGGCGGAGCACAAAATGTCGTGATGGGATATTCAGAGAGAATATCCAAGACGGTTTTTGCATTGAAGCGTTCCTGTTTATAGATAAATATCGTAGCTTCTGCATTCCAAGGAACGACAAAATTGTTCCAGTCATGCATCGCCCAGCCCGCCGAGTTCACACCGAAATGCACATCACCCGGACGAAGTCCCATCCAATACATCGTAGACAGATGTCCCACGGGAAACCCACCATAGCTGTGTTCGACGATGCGAGGTTTTACGGTGTTGGATGAGGTGAAATAGCGAAACAGCGGGTCGCTGGATTTGGTCCGATCCGAAGCCTCAAAATCAGAGCTTTCACTTTGACACTCTGAAAGGGATCGCCACCCTTCGGCTTCGCCATCCACGATCAAAGATAGAATGCTTGCACTCGAAACCGAAAACTTGTCGACATGCTTTTTCGTGGTCGCAATGACTTTAATTTGTTCGCGACTCAGACGATCAGACAGTTCTTTTTGCGAAAGCAATGGACTGTTGGGGACAATGACCGCACCCAACTTCATGGCCCCTAACATGAGCTCCCACAAAGAGGTCTCGTTTTCAATCAACAGAAATAGAGAGTCACCTTTTTGAATCCCTTGGCGCCGCAAAAAGTTCGCGACTTTATTAGAGCGTTCAGAAAGCTCCGCAAAACTCAGCTTTTGTTCGGCTCCATTTTCGTCGACAATCCAGAGCGCGGTGTTCGCATTGCCTTCCGCCATGGGATCAAAGTAATCAAGGGCCCAATTGAACTCGTCCAGACGCGGCCACTCGAAATGTGAGTAGGCGTGGTCATAGTCAGAACGGTGTAAAATCAAAAAATCCCTCGCCTGTTCGAATTCGCTGCGGAAACTCATAAGACCTCCCCGTGCGCCTTTTCTTAATTTAGCATTCTTTCCACAGGAAGCCTTCGTGTGTTTTTACATTGGACTGTGCAAAATCAAGGCCGCATGGTATGACTTCGTATGGGTTTATTTCGCACTCTCGCCAGTTCATTTATTCTCTTAATTTTCATTTATGTTTCTCACCAATTGACGCGCTTTACAGACTTCACCTGGGTGGGCACCGTCGGCATTGTATTGCTTTTGGCTTTCTTGTTTGCCCTGGTCATCGGAACATTTCTGTTCTTTTGGAAGGAAAAGAATCTGGATCACCGCCCCTGGCGAGACCGTCTTTTGGACGGTTCCTTGACGGTCATGGCCTATATCAATTTCCTGGTCAGTCTTGTTATCCTGCGTGACGTGTTTGCCTTTGTGGAAAAGTGGGTGATGCCCACTCAGTTTGAAAACCTTTACAGCTCGCAAGCCACTTTTGCGATGCTAGGGCTTCCCTTGGTGTTCTTAATATTCGGAAATGCTGTGATTCAAGTGGGACCACGCCTTAAAAAAGTTCCCGTTTATTTTAAAAATCTTCACGCGGATCTGGAAGGTCTGCGGATTTTACACATCACCGACTTACATATCAGCCCCAGCCTGTCCCCGTCCTTTGTAAAAAAGCTGGTCCGACAGGCTTTGCAGCTGAAGCCCGACCTGATTGTTTTTACGGGCGACATTCTAGACAGTTTCGTGGAAAAGCACGAAGCTGAGTTTAAGATGCTTCAGGATCTTCAGGCCCCGCACGGAATTTATTACGTTCCGGGCAATCATGAATACTATTGGAACCCGCAAAAGGGTTTGCAGGCCTTTCGGGATCTAGGCTTCCAGGTTCTTATTAACAACGTTAAGAACATTCCGATCGGTTCTTCCACCCTCCAGATGGCGGGTGTTCCCGACCCGGCAGCCTTGCACTTCCGGGAAGAAGGACCTGACTTGGCGCGGGTGCAAAATCAATTCTCTGCAGAGAGTTTTAAAGTCCTTCTGTCGCACCAACCCTCGTTAGCCCCCAAGGTCCAGTCTTTAGGAGTAGACCTACAGCTATCGGGTCACACCCACGGCGGCCAATTCTTCCCTTGGAACTGGCTGATCGTCTTTTTCGAGAAGTATGCAAAGGGTCTTTATCGCATCGGAAATATGCAGCTCTATGTCAATCAGGGTACGGGCTATTGGGGCCCCCGACTTCGCCTGGGCACATATTGTGAACTGACCGAAATTGTACTTCGCAAGGAGCCCAAAACAGAGTAATAATCTCTGACATGTCTCGAGAGAAAGATCCCCAAAAAACCCGTCTGGCCGCCAAGAAGAAAGTCATGGACTTGATTGCCCGCCGGGATCATTCCGAAAAAGAGCTGCGCACAAAACTGCGCGAAAAGTTTTCGGATGAAGATTCCCTGGGCGAGATCATTGATGAAGCTATCGACTTCGCGAAAGACCAAAACTGGATCGGCGATCCCGCTGATCTTGCGGGCCGTCTGGCAGACATGCTTCATCGGCGTAACAAAGGCATTCACTATATCAACAACTACCTTCGTGAAAAAGGTTTGCCATCGGTTCCCACTGATCGAGACTTGGAGCTTGAAAAGGCTCTTGCCATTGTCAAAAATAAATATGATGAAGATTTTCAATTTTCCCGCGAAGAAAAAGCCCGCGTGGGCCGCTTCTTAGCCGCGAGGGGATTTGATTCCGAGACCGTAAGAAAGGTTATTTATGAAAAGCTCTGAGATCCGCAACGCCTTTGTCGAATACTTCAAGAAAAAGGGTCATACTCACGTCGGCTCTTCTTCGTTGATTCCTGAAAACGATCCCACTTTGCTTTTCGCGAATGCCGGGATGAACCAGTTTAAAAATACTTTTTTAGGTTTGGAAAAGCGCGACTACTCGCGCGCGGTCACTGTGCAGAAGTGTGTGCGTGCCGGTGGTAAACACAACGACCTGGAAAATGTCGGTTTCACCGCCCGCCACCACACCTTCTTTGAAATGCTGGGAAATTTTTCCTTCGGTGATTACTTCAAGAAAGACGCCATTCATTTTGCCTGGGAATTTTTGACTAAAGAATTGAACATCCCTAAAGAAAAACTTTACGTAACTGTGCATATCTCTGACGACGAAGCCGCAGAGATCTGGCATAAGCAAGAAGGCATCCCCCAAGACCGCATTTTCCGTTTTGATGCGGATAACTTCTGGAAAATGGGCGATACCGGCCCTTGCGGTCCTTGTACCGAAATCTTTTACGATCACGGTCCTAAAGCCGGGACTATTGCCGATCCTTACAAAGGGATTGCGGCCGGTGAAGACCGTTTCGTAGAAATCTGGAATCTAGTGTTCATGCAATACTTTGAAAATCCTCCAGGAACACTGACTCCACTGCCCAAACCATCTGTTGATACGGGTTCAGGTCTTGAACGTGTTGTGGCGGCCATGCAAGGCAAGTTCAACAACTACGATACAGATTTGTTCATGCCGATGATCGAGCGCGCTTGCAAAATCGGCAACCTTGAATACATCACGGACAAAGAAGTTTTAGCGAAAGATAAAATGGCCTTGGAAAAAACATCGGCATTGCGGGTGTTAGCGGATCATTGCCGCTCGACGTCCTTCCTTATTGCGGACGGCGCTTTGCCTTCCAACGAAGGCCGCGGTTACGTTCTTCGCCGTATTATGAGACGGGCGATTCGTTATGGTCGTAAGCTCTCTGCGGACCAATCTTTCCTACCGGCGATGGCCGAAGCACTGATTGAAAGCATGAGTGCTGTTTACCCGGAACTCAGTGCTCGTCGTGATCATATCTTGAATACTATCCGTGACGAAGAAGACCGCTTCATCAGCACCTTGGACAATGGCACCAATATCCTGATGGATGAAATCGCCAAAGCAAAAAACCAAGGCGCCAAAGAACTTTCAGGCGAAGTGGTTTTCAGAATGTACGACACCTACGGGTTCCCCGCCGATTTGACTCGCGTGATTGCGAATGAGCAAGGCATAGAGGTCAACGAAGCGGCTTTCGAAAAGGAAATGGAAGCCAATCGAGCAAAATCCAAAGCCTCCTGGAAAGGAAAGGCCTTGGGCGCTGATGAACAGCATTTGATCAAGTTTGCAAAAGATTATGTGGCCACGGGGAAAGCCGTTAAATTCACGGGCTATGCTGATTTCGCAGGTGGCGGCAGCATCACGGCTCTTTCCAATGGACAGGAAGTCGTGACCTCTTTGAAAGAGGGCGACCACGGTGTGATTATCACTGACGAGACGTCCTTCTATGGTGAAGGCGGCGGCCAAGTCGGTGATATCGGTTACATCATGGACAAAAAGGGTTCACGCGCAAAAGTTGTGAACACGACAAAAACTGACGACATTGTTCTTCACCACGTCGAAGTGGAACACGGTGAATTTAAATTGGGGCAAGCCGTTGACACTATCGTAAATCCTTTCGAACGCCGTAACACTATGAGCAACCATTCGGCGACTCACTTGCTGCACTCTGCACTTCGTAAAGTTCTGGGTTCGCATGTCACGCAAGCCGGTTCGTTGGTGGACTCTCAAAAAACTCGCTTCGACTTCACTCACAACAAACCTTTGTCTTCGGAAGAAATTCGCCAGATCGAAGATCTGGTGAATGAACAGATCGCCATGGCTAATGACGTGAAGGTGGAGGTCATGTCTCCGAAAGAAGCCCAAGCCAAAGGGGCGATGGCTCTCTTCGGTGAAAAGTACGGCGACAAAGTCCGCGTTCTTACAATGGGTGATTTTTCCTGTGAACTTTGCGGTGGTACGCATGTGCAGAACACAGCGCAAATCCGTTTATTTAAAATCGTTTCTGAAGCGGGCGTCAGTGCCGGAGTTCGTCGAGTAGAAGCTATCACCGGGGATGGAGCCGTTCGTTATGCGATGAATGCTGTTGCCCATCTGGACGAGGCGCTGTCTGCGGCAGGTTTCCAAAAAAGCCCGCATTACTTGAAGCATCTTGAAGCCACGGGCGAGACAGCGACGCTGGCTCATCGCGTGGAGACGCTAAAAGAACAAATCAAGTTTATGGAAAAGGAAATGAAGAAGCTTCAGGGTGGCCAAGTCAACGTTGACGATCTTGCCGCGAAAGCTTTGACCTTTAAAACGAAAGCCGGCGCTTCTGCAAAACTTGTTTTGGCGGATCTAGCTCTCGACGATCGCCAGGTTTTAGCTGAAGTGACAGACCATTTGAAAAATAAAATTCAAAACGGTGTCGTCGTCGTGGTTGGACAAGGCGAAGGATCGAATCCCATTATTGTGAGCGTCTCTAAAGAGATCACGACCGAAACAAAAGCCGGAGACCTCTTGAAAGAAGTCGCGGCCATCATGGGAGGTAAAGGTGGAGGTCGTCCTGACTTTGCACAAGGGGCTGCTCCAAACAGGGGCAATATCTCTCAGGCCTTTGATAAAGTAAAATCCCTGTTGGGTGTCTAGACATTATATTTCAAGAAGATCCCGTCGTCTGCGACGGGATCCCATTTACTCAGATATTTTAACTTCTTCAAAATAAGGTACTTCAACGACGGCTCTAAATCCGTAGCGCCCCGTGACTGATGTCACCAAAGTTCGGATGGCATCAATCGTCTTACCCTTTCGACCCAAGATTCTTGCGATATTGTGTCTTTGACAGGAAACCGCAAATACGGTGGTACGCTCTCCCTGTACGACAGAAATTCCGACATCGTTTGAATCTTCGACGATCATCTTTAACAGACCTTCGATTCGGTTTTTGAGATCTTCTACGACCTGCTCTTTAGGAAGGTTTCCCTGAAAACTTTTAGGTACTTCGTCAATTGTCTTTGTTCTTCTGACAATATGCGGTTTAACTTCACTCATTGAATTGTCTCTCTTTGTTTATGGATCGCGAAAAAATATTCGAACGAAGGTTGTTGATATGTGCCGTCATAATATTGTGGTGTTTTTTTAAAAATCCGAGCAAGTCTTTTCAAAGAATCAAAGCGTATCCAGTTCACCAAGAGATCTGGAATACAATGATTATTCATGTTCTTTTTTGGTCGGCGTTTTTCTTGGGGATCTATGCGAAGCGCCCCTCAGTCCCGATCTATCAATAAGAATTTTTCGAATACTAAAAATGTGTTCGCCAAGAGATCTAATGCGTCTCTTCTACATGTAGAAACTGCAATTATCGGGTGCAAATGGCCTCATCTAAGAATAAATTTCTTCAACCAAATCCGAGAGGTCGTATGAATATAAAATCGTTCGCTACAGGTATAATATTTTTGCTACTTTCATTGAGTGTACAAGCCCAGCCTCCTGCGCCTGTTTCTCTGAATACTGTTCTCTCATGCGAACAAGAAGTCGGGAACCCATGGTACGAACTAGGACTTATTCCTTTCAAAAATGGCTCCGGCTATTTACTAGCGCTGGTCATACATGACGACATCACACAAACCAGTCATTTAATTCGAGAATCCTTCGTGTACGAAACGAAGCTTCAAGACAGTAAAAATTATGAAAATGGTAAAAAAACACTCCGTCTTACAGTGACGTATGACGGGGCCCGCATGGATCGCGGCCTTCTAACTTGGGTCGACGAAAAATCTTCGTCTCTCCAACTCGATCTCAGTTGTTATACCAATGGGCTTCTTGTCTACGATCGCATCTCTCAACCTCAACCTCGAATCTCAGTGGGAAACTAAATGCTAAAAACGGATGAAATGATTTATTTAGACCTTCTTGAGGCTTCAGACGCCCAAACATTTTTAAAGCATGCTTTAGATGTCCGCTATAAAAAACGTGGCAAGGTCAACGTCGCGGATTTTTCTCGACGTGCTGGTTTTTCTTCGCGCAGCTTTCTATCGGAATACTTAGCGGGAAGAAAGGGGCTTTCGCGCGAAAGTCTTTCGCAAATTAGAACAGCTTTAAAGCTGCCGAAGCCTTACTTAGAAATATTCTCTTTATTGGCCGCCAAATCCCAACCAGAGTTACTCAATCCGAAACTATCAGGCGAAGAGATCGAAGCAAAAATCCTCGCGACGAAAAACTCAATCATCCGCAGAAATGAAGCTCTTTCGCAAATCAAAGATCCCCAGCGATTTATTTCCAAACCCATGCTCTTCCGAGTTTTCGCAAGCTTAGGCGCGGTGGATGAAGGAGCCAGTCTTTCGGAAGTGGCGGCTCGCGCAAAGTTGACTCCTGATGTTGCTCAGGAGATGTTGCAGATTCTAATTCAAGAAGGCGCTGCCACATTCAAGGACGACCGATATTATGCCCCGTCTCACCAAATTGATTTTCCGAAAATTTCAAGCCCGGCGAGCATGGTGGATCTTACCCGAACAATGTGTTCGCAGATTCGCACCGAAGCCCATGAGATCGCCTTAGATCCCAGAAACTTTGTTTTTTATACGGCGTTCTCGATACCTTCACATCAACTGGCGGAGTTCAAAGATAAACTACGCGAGGCCATTTTCGGCGTTCTTGATCAATATCAGGATGACCGAGGAGACTGCGTGCACGAAGTGTTTCTTTGCGCCAAGTCCTAACGATTTCTTTGAGTCCGTCAGTGACAGAGCGCCGCTGACGGGTCTTTTGAGCAGATCCAAGATTTGATGGCGCTGTTTTCTTTCTTCATTGCCTCAAGCTCTTTGGTTTTCTGAACGTTTTCTTGTTCTAACAGCCGGATCTGCTGGTCTTTGGAAGCCAGCTCACGGTGAATGCTCTGACTGTCATCCAGCCAATGATGATAAAGCTCTTTGACGGCATTGATCAAAACGTAGGTAAAAGCCGTGTAGTTTACTTGCTTGATTTCTGTCTCTTGGCTGTCATCAGGATTCAACTTCACTTTTTTAGGCACAATCAATTCAGGTGCCGTCTTTTCCACTTCCTGGGCAATCACACCAAGTTCAAGACTGCGACTTGCTGGAACCTCTGCAAGACCATTGTATTTGAAGTAGTGCGGAGTAATCCCCAGAAGGGCCTCAAGCCCCAAATCAAAAGATTGGATGTTTTCTTTTAGTCGCGAATCAGACGCGCAAGTACCACCCAACGTTGAGCCACCAGCCCTCACACATCCCGTAGCATTAATATCACCGCCCACATCAAGCTGGTAAGCCGGAGTCATGTTGTTGATACCCACCTTACCGTCAGCATCGATCGTCTGATGGATGGTACCGTTAGTTCTAAAATAGAGAAGAGATGAATCCCGTCCGATAACCAGATCGTTCGTCGTCACTCCGTTATCATAGTAAATGGCGTTGTCGTAAGTTCCATCATTTTTCTTAAACTGAAGGTAACGACTATCACTCATTAAAGCCCCACTAGTACGTATAGCTCCGACCACATCAAGCTTCACTCCCGGGGTAGCTGTGCCAATACCAACATCCGCTGCGAAGTAGCTAGGCGCCGTGGCATCTGCAGAATAGATAGACCATTGGTTTGTTCCGCGAATGGCCCCTAGGTATAAACCATAAGCGTTAGTAATCGTTCCAGCCGTGCGAAGAACCTGACCATGCAAAGCCATGGCCGAAGTGATCGTCCCACCAGCGTCATTATTTAAAACTTCACCTTGAGTTCCGATGGCCTCTCCAATCGTTCCGGCGGAATAATTTTGGGCTTTTCCGGCAGCACCAACACTGTTAGTTACAGCGCCACTAGCGAGATTATAAGCTACTGCTAAAGAACCCCACTGGCTGCCAACGCTACCAGCAGCCGCGTTTTCCGTTGAAAAGCTTCCGCCAATTTGGGATAAGATATTGCCTGTGGTTGAGTTGTTAACAGCCCGAGATACCGTTGCCCTTTGAAAATCCAAGGCCTTACTTGTAATGGCAGCGATATCTGCTCCGTACTGAATACCACCGGCTGGAATTGTCCCCGAATTCGTTGCAGTCGCATTCAATCCCCACTGATTTGTGGCAGTACCGATATTATTTGCCGTCGCCGACACCCCAGACTGGGCGGCGGTGGTGCCGACATTAGTCGTGTTCAAATTAATACCGCGCAACCCGCCAGTGACAGTTCCGTTCGTAGAACTGTTATTAGCTATTAAATTAGCTCCATAAAGATATGATACGGTCGATGCTTGGTTTGTGGAATTATAGTTTTGAATCATTGCAGAACCATTGACACCGACGATGCTACTACGAGTTCCAGCACCAGCGTAAAAACCGAAAAAACTCGCCCCGTACACTCCTCCTGTTGTCGTAAAACCAGCGTAATCTCGAGCACCCGCAGTCAATCCATAGGTTAAGGAATTGCTTGCACTGGTCGCCGTGGGTGGAGTGACAACGTAGACATAGTCTCCTGACACGGCCGAATTTAAAGTGGTTGATGGGTTTAAAGTTATTTGTTTAAAACCGCCCGTCGTAGTCCCGTCGGAAGGTAAATTAGTAAAAGTGGCTTCAAGGTTCGAGCTTGGATAAATAAGACTTGAGGTTGGGTAAATAGCCAGGTTCACAGGCTGTGATGGATTCGTTGTCGTCTGAAGGTCTAACAAAGTCTTCGGGGAGGTCGTGCCAATGCCCACTTTACCCGTATTATAATAAATATCTGTGCTATTCGTCGTCCACTGAGTCACAGCAGACGCCGGCAAATCCGAAGTGGCAATAGATCTAAACACAGGGGTCCCTGCCGAGCCCGCAGGTGCAGCAAAAAACTGACCCGCCGTCTGAGAGCCGAAGCTGACCTGTGATTTGTCGATGGCAATATCACTGCAAGCCAACGAGTCCGTTGTAGAAATCCACGTCAACGTCTGCGCGGCTGTACAGCCTGTCGTCAACGCTTGAGTGCCAGTCACCTTAGAACGAAGATCCGCCATAGACACAAAATTCGGCGTCCAATCCGTTCCATCAAAGCGAAGAATCTGTCCATCCGTCGTTGGTGTTGTC